>NZ_JBITJV010000043.1:0-71139 GCF_044460385.1 Streptomyces sp. NPDC050121
CCGGGTAAGTCATTCGGCCCAGGAATACTCTCCGAATTCCTCCCAGCTCAGCCGGGAATACATCAAGGCGCTTCCATGGCGCACTCCGCCCACACGGTCTTGCCCGGGGCGGCCCGGCGAGGGGTGACGCCCCAGTCGTCCGCGAGGGCGGTGACGAGGAGCAGGCGCCGGACTCGGCACCGCGTGGGGTCGAGGTGAAGCGCATGGTGAACTCGCGTTCGAGCGCGGGAGGCTGTGGCATATGCCCGTTCGGGGAGTCGCTGACTTCATAGGGTCAACGGTCACGGACTCTGCGTAGCGTTGACCAGGAGCGACGCACTGACGGGTACGGGCTGTACGCGCGGGCGGTGCGCTTGTACCTGCTGTTGGGCGTGACCGCCTCCCGGGCCTCTGAGTTGGCCGACTGGGCGGTCGTACGAGAGGAGCTGCGGCGTGGACGACGAGGTTCAGCAGCCGGAGTACGAAGTCGGGACGGGCATGCTGTGCGTGTTCGGTCGGCAGTTGAAGCTGTTCCGGGACCGGGCGGGAACGGACCGGGCGAGTCTCGGTTCGCTGACCGGGTACTCGGCCTCGACGATCGCGTCGTTCGAGCAGGCAAGACGTATTCCGCCGCCGAAGTTCATTGACCAGGCCGATGAAGTGCTGGAGGCGGGTGGGGTGTTGAGCGCGAGCAAGGAGGAGGTGGCTCGGGCTCAGTATCCGGCGTTCTTTCGGGACGCGGCCAAGCTGGAGGCCGAGGCGGTTGAGCTTCTTGTGTACGACACGCAGTTGGTCAACGGCCTTTTGCAGACGGAGGAGTACGCGCGAGCGGTGTTTGCCATGTGGCAGCCACTGCTGGACGAAACGGTCATCGAGCAACGAGTGGCCGCACGACTGGCACGGCAGGAGATCTTCTCCCGGCGACCGGCGCCGCATCTGAGCTTCGTGATCGAGGAGGCTGTTCTGCTCCGGCCGCTCGGCGGAGAGGCTGTCTGGCGAGGGCAGTTGGAGCACCTCAGGCTGATCGCGGACAAGCGCAACGTGGTGATCCAGGTGATGCCGTTGTCTCGCCAGGAACACGCGGGACTTGCTGGCCCGTTCACCTTGATGGAGACCAAGGATGGGCGCAGGATGGCGTACACGGAGGTACAAGGTGACAGCCGTGTCCACACGGAGCGTCTGAAGGTGCGAGAACTTGAGCGCACGTACGGGATCCTTCGCGCGCAGGCCCACACTCCGACAGAATCGCTGGCGTTGATCGAAAAGTTGCTGGGAGAGAGATGAGCGGGGAAAAGGCCGGGCCGGACACTGATGGCCTGGAGTGGTTCAAGAGCAGCTACAGCGCCGGTGATGGGGGCCAGTGCGTCGAGGTTGCAGCCGGGATCGGCGCCGTCCACGTCCGCGACTCGAAGGACACAACCCGCGCCGCACTGGCCGTACAACCCACGGCGTGGACCGCGTTCGTGGAGTTCGCGGCCCTCTGACAGGGGCAGGGCCCTCGGCAGGAGGTGCTTGCCGAGGGCCCCGCACGTCCCAACGGGAACCGGAGCCCCATGATTCGGCCTCGGATGCGCCCGCCCGCAGGGTCATTTCCGCGGGTTCAGGGCTCGCCGGGCCGAGTTGATGACGTTGTGGGCTTCGGCCCCGTACACCGCCGACTCGCTCAGGGTCTTCCAGACCTTCTTGTACAAGGTGATGTTGTCGGCGTCGTCCAGCCACAGTTCGGCGTGCCAGTCCTCGGCGACGACCAGCCGGTCATCGAGCACCCGGAAGCCGTTGGCAGGCACGACCTTGACGGACGCTGTGAAAGGGATGACGCCCAGCTCGACGGTGTCCATGCCGATCATGCCGTTGAGGCGGTCGAGTTGGCTCGCCAGTACCGAGGGCGGGCAGATCAGTGACCGCAACGCGGCCTCCCACATCAACACGTGCAGCTTGCGGCCGGACCGGTACAGCCATTCCTGGCGCTGTACCCGGGAGCGGACGGCTGCCTCGATGTCGTCGGCTCCGCCCAGCAGCTCCGCATACCGCCGGATGACGTGTCGGGCGTACTCCGGGGTCTGCAACAGTCCGGGAACAGTCCGGGGATCACCGACTCTTCCCAGATCCACATGTCCGAGGTGCGGTCGATCTCGGTACTCAGTCCCTCGTGAAGGGGCTTGAAGCCGTTCGCCAGGCTCGACGCCATGATCTGATGTGCGATTCGAACCCGGCCGGCCGAGCCGCTGCGCGAGCCGCTGACCGGTGAGCCGGCCACCGGGGCACGTGAAACGGAGTTCGCGCAGCCGCGCACCCCACGCGCCCGTGAACGTGCTGGTAGTCAGTGCTCACCGGTCACGCGCTATTCGGCCGTGGCGACCTGCGCGGCGAACTGGTCGCGCGGGATGGCGTGGTGCGTCGTCGCGGCCTCGGTATGGGCGAGCCGGAGTGGCTGGGACGGGCTTCGGTGGGAGCATCGGAACGGACCGACGTGGCCCACCTGCGGGTGAGGCCTTCGTCGTCCTGAGAGTGGCAGGTTTCACCGTAGGAACGGGCGCGACATGAGTGGGTCGGTCAGACGGGCAAGGAGCACCGCGCGGAGATCCGCCGGTGCTTCAGATTCGGGAGTGCGCGCCGGCTGGCTCGGACAAGGCGGCTGACAAGCTGACGGAGGAGATCCGTGCCGAGACCTCAGGTACTTGATGAGTTGCTGCGCCAACTGGGTTCTCGCGGCAGCCAAGATGCCGATCTTGATCCGCGGACGCTGATCGACTGGCTGGGGCGGCAGCTCGGTGCGGAGATCGCCCTGGTCGACCGCGCGGGCAGGGTGGAGGTGTCCACTGCCCGGCTTGCGCCGGACATTCTTGCCGGTCTCCAGTCGGTGCTGACGCGGTTGTCGAGCGGACAGCTGGCCGCTGCGGCTTCGCAGGTGGGCGTGTTCCATGTGCGGTGCGAAGCGCTGGGACGGCAGGTGCCGCGTCCGGTGCTGGTGGTGGGCAGCCCGTCACCCCTGACGCGGGAGGCGCTGGCGCTGGCGTCCCATGTCGGCGCCGTGGTCGAGGTGGTGCGGCGTGTCCGGCAGGCCGACGACCTCGCACTGCGCCACCAGCAGGCGGCAACGCGGCTGCGCCTGGCGGTCTTCATGGCCCTGATGGCTGGAGAACTGACGCTGGCCCGCCGGATGACGGCCGGTGCCGTCCCGCCGTTGCTGGACGCCGAACGTCTGCGCATCCACCTGCTGCGCTGCCCGCCCTCGGACCGCGGCAGGCTCATCGATACCTACCAGGATGCGTCCGGCTATCACGGTCGCGGCCTGATGGTGCGTTGCCCTGTCTACGACGACCACCTCATCTGTCTCCTGCCCGTGGACCACGACGGCGACAGCGCGGACGGCGGCCTGGCCGCGCCCTTGCGGGCGCTGGTGCGGGACAACCCGCACTACGCGCTGGGCATCAGCGCTCCGGTGCCCCTGCCGGCCACCGCGCAGGCCTACGACCAAGCCCGCCATGCCCTGGCCGTCGCCTGCCACACACCCGAACGGGTCGCCGACCACCACGGCCGGCCACCGCTGGCCAGGCTGCTCCCTCGTGGGCAAGCCCTTGCCTGGGCCCATGCCTTCCTGGAGCCGATCAGGTCGGCCCCCCGGCTCACCCTCGACATCACCAGCCTTGCCCTGAACTTTCCCCGCTCCGGTGTGGCGCGCCTGCTCGACGTCAGCCGCAACACCGTCACCGCCCATCTGAGGCGTGTCCAAGACGCCCTCGGCCTCGACCTGCAAGATCCCCGCAGCCGCGCCGAGCTCGCCCTGGCCCTCGCGGTCACCGACCTCCCGATACCCGACGGCAACGCCGTAGTCGAGGATGCGCCGACGCCTTCGGTGGACGGTCTGCTGTCCACCGAAGCGGCCATCACCTGGGCTCAGACCTTCCTCCATCCCCTGCAGACCGGCACCGACCGCACCGTGCACCAGACCCTGCGAGCCTGGATCGAAGCCGGTACCGACGCCCAGCGGACGGCCCGGAACCTCGGCATCAGCCGCACCACCGTCCGCGCCCACCTGCACACCGCCGAACAGCTCCTCAAACGCAGCCTCCAGACCCCAGGCCCCGGCATCCACGAAGTGGTCCACGCGTTCCGCATCGCCGACCGTGCACCGTGAACAGCCGTACCCCCGCGACTGCGCACCGTGCGCATTGCCCGCCATCCACAGCGCTCCCTAACGTCTGTTCCACTCGGGCCGGCGATTTCGGTCCATCGGAAAGGATGAGTGGAAACCAAATGCGTGGACTCATGAGTAAGGCAACTGTCGGCGCGGCTCGAAAGGCAGCGGCAGTGCTCGGCATGACAACGCTGATGGCGATCGTACCGTTGGTCGCTGCGCCCGGCGCGGAGGCGCTTGGTAACAATCGCTCGGTCACCCGCAGTTGTGGCAAGAACTATGTGTCCAGTGGCTTCAACAGCCCAAAGAGCTGGGCACAGACCAAGAAGGAGTCGGGTACCTGTGCGGGCCGGCTGAGCGCCGCTCTTGAGCTGGTGGACGGCTACAGGACCCAGCGTGTGTACGGGAGCAACAGCAGTGCCTATGCTTCCTTCAACACGGGTTCCGGAATGGCGGCCAAGTACGGTCTGCACTGGGGCTGTGACGCCTGCAGCGTGACCAAGTCCTGACCGTATGCGTAAAGCGATGCTTGTCGTCGCGGGCATCCTGGCCGCCGTCTCGGGCTGCGCCCCAGCTGCCACGAGCGGCGGCCAGGAAAGGCCCGCTGACATACCGCTTCCCGGACAAGCCTGGGCGCTCAAAGACGGAGTCGTCACTGCGGAGGAATACCGTGCGGCGGTGGATCGGTTCATCTCGTGCGTTCGGGACGCCGGCTACGCGGTCGATGATCCTGTGCGCAGCCCGGTGGACAACCTCACGCTGATCTACGACATAAAGCCCAGTGGTAAACCGGACGTCTACAACGAGGCTGTGCAAGCCTGCAACCTTTCCCACCTGTCGCTTGTCGAGCCTACTTTCGTGGAGTCTGAGCAGCAGGTCATGGACGAGGTGCTGCGGACTGCGGTAACTGACTGCCTGCGACGCCAGGGGGTGTCACTGACAGGCAAGGAACGCAGCCTCAAGGATTACTCCGCCTCCGCCAAGGATGAGGTGCCCGTCGTGGACTGCGTGACGGAAGAATGGCCAACCGCCTATCCCGATCTGCCCGCAACCGTACCCATTCGGTTTTAGTCTTCCGGGGGGCGTGACGCGTGAGCTCATTGCGACTCTTGAGCGTTGCCGCTCCAGCGTGCAGACGCCGCGTTCGACGGGTGCTCGCGCTGCGCCCAGCGCCTGTGCCAGGCTGAACTCGATCTTGCGCAAGGGTCCGTCGGCTTGCCGACGGACCCTTGCGCTTGTTCGGATCGGCGTTGGGTGCGGCCGCTCTCATTCGGCGAGTGGTTGCGGGGTTGCCGCAAGGTCGTCACGCTGGGTCACGGCCGCGAACCGTCGGCTGCTGTCCGGTCGCTCACCCGGGGTTGGCCTTGGCCGGGTGCCGGGTGGGGCCCGGCGGTCGGGCATCCGTAGGATTGGCACGTCGCGTGTATTACCGCCTACCCGTATTGCCGGATTCCGCCCTACGATCTGGACTGGGTAGCCGGCCTTGGGTCGGGGCAGCAGGCCGCATCACGTGGGGCGGGCAGAAGGGCCGTGCTCGGCTCAGAGCTTCACGACGACCACGCGGTCGGCGCACAGCTTGCGCATGTCGTCCTCGTCCGACGTGAACACGGTGACCGGGCCGGGCTGCCGCAGGGCGACGGCGGCGAGGGCCGCGTCGATGGCGTGCTTGTGGCCGTGCAGTCCGGTCTCCTTGAGAAGGCCGGTCGCCTCCTTGCCGATCTCCTCCGTCACCGGCTCGATACGGATCTTGGAGAGAGCCCAGTGCCACTTGGGGTGGGAGCGCGTGGGGTCGTAAGCCTCGATGAGGGTCATCGAGGTGGTGACGACCGGGATGCCTGCATCGTCGGCGTGCCTCAGGTAGGCGCCCATGCGACGCTCCCCGCGCACCCACCGCGAAAGTCCTTCGCTGTCGAGTACGTAGACCCGGTTTCCGGTCATGCGGCATTTCGCTTCTGCTCGCGCGGCTGCTCACCGGGTTCGCGGGCACTGGTCCGCTCGGCGTGCTGCCGCTCCAGATCGCGATGCTCGGCCTCGACCTCAGCCAGTTCCGCCTCGGTGATCTCCCCGTACTCGGACTCCCACCACTGCACGGCCTCGTGCAGCCGCTCCTGCTCCCGCCGGCGCTCTATGGCCTGCGTGACATAGCGGCTGAAGCCGCCGGGGCCGACCTCGGCCCGGATGGCCTCGGCGAGCTCCTCGGGAAGCGTCACGGTGTACTTCTTGGTTGCCATACCGTCGACCATACCGAGAGCCTGGCCGGGCAGCCAGCCAGTGACAGACATCCCGCACGATCGTGTACAAGCGGTGGCGAAGCCCACCAGATCGAGAGCGTGATTGGTAATGGCCCAGCAGCCGCCCCTCCTCCGCGATGTCATCGACATCAAGGAGTCCATCTCCACCTCGGACTTCGTGCTGTCCCTCGCCGAAGCGACGACACCCGAGGGCGCCCAGCACGGGCTCAAGGACTACGTCGTCACCGAGCGGCTGCTGGAGAACTTCGACGAGGCGCTGGCGCTCATCAAGTCCTCGCTCGACGGCCACCGGTCCAAGGCGGCCTACCTGCACGGCTCGTTCGGTTCCGGTAAGTCGCCTTCATGGCCGTGCTGTACGCGCTGCTCAGCGGCAACCCGGCCGCCCGTGCCCGTACCGAGTTCGACCCGGTGCTGACCAAGCACGAGTGGCTGACCACGGACGGCAAGAAGTTCCTGTTCGTGCCGTACCACACGCCCTAAGGCCCTCGAGCAGCGGGTGCTCGGCGGGTACGTCACGCACGTCAAGAAGCTGCGCCCCGACGCTCCGACCCCCCCCAGGTGTACCGGACCGACTCCCTCTTCGCCGACATCCGCGCCATGCGCGCCAACATGGGCGACGAGGCGGTCATCCGCGGCCTGGGCGGCAGCGACGCGGACGACGGCGAGGAGGACGAGTGGGGCGAGGGATTCGCCTGGACCCCGCAGCTCCTCGACACCGCCCTCGCCGCCGAGGAGAACCACGAGGCCGGCACCCCTGTGAACCTCCGCAACCCCTCCGCCCCTGCGGAGTTGCGGGCCAAGCTGGTCAACGACGCCGGCACCAACCTCCTGCCCGGCTTCGCCAAGAACGCCGTCGAGGACGAGCACGGCTTCATCTTCCTCGACGCCGGTCTGTCCGTCATCGCCGAGCACGCCAAGTCGATCGGCTACGACGGACTCATCCTGTTCATGGACGAGCTGATCCTCTGGCTGGCCACCCTCACCGAGGAGGGCTTCCTCGACAGCGACGGCGGGATGCTGTTCGTCGGCCCCGAGGCGGAACGCCGCTTCGGAAAACGGCACTTCATCGAACTCACCGCCTCCTTCACCGCGCCTCCGCAGTTCACCGTCCTGTCCGGACGCACCGAGATCGGACGCACCGCCCCGAGCGTCCTCACGGAGGAACGCCCCGGCCCCAGGCGGCTGCTGCTCGGTGGACGCAGCTGGCAGGTCACCTACATCGACTGACTGCGCAAACGCGTATTCGTCGAGCCGGCCGACGGCGGCGGCATCGCCAAGTGGATGAACGGCGGCGTCGCCGGACTGTCGTACGCCCTGACGCGTGCCATGCGCGAGGTACTGCTGGGCACGGCCCCACCGGTCTCCCTCACCCGGCGAGCGGAGGCGTGCCTGGCCGAACAGCGCGAAACCGACGCCCCCGACACCGTCCACCCCGGCGGCACGCTGATCACGCGCGTCGGCTCCGACGTCCGTTGGTGGACCTGGGCCGGCTACCGCGCCAACGCCACCTTGGCGGCCACCCTCCAGTCGGTCACCGACCCCCTGCAACGGCCCACCGACAGCTGGCTGCGCCTGCGTGAGAACCTCATCCCGGCTGACTGGCATGCGGCGCGGGAGAACGTCGGCGAGAACCTCGTCCTGCCTGATGTGGACCGCCGGGCCGTACGCGGCCTGAAGTTCTCCGCCGCCCTTCCGGAACGCCTCGCCGTGGCCACGGTGGCGGCTCGCTTGGCCGACTTCGAGAGCGCTCGCTCGGTGCTGGGCGAGCCGGCGCGCTTTCAGTACGACGGCTGAACCGGAAAAGCCGCCGAGGCCGCTTCAGACGGGCGTCAGCTCGTGGCGACCAGCTCGTCGAGCAGCTGCTCCAACAGGCTGTTGTCGCCGAGGAAGCTCTTCACCGAGGCGTCCTCGTTGCGCGGGGGGTCCAGGGTCGACCAGTTGAGGTCGTATCCGACGTCGGCGCTGAGTTGGGTCAGGAACGCCCGCTGGGCACGGCCGTTGCCCTCGCGGAACGGGTGGAGGACGTTCATGTCGCCGTACAGCTCGGCCAGCTGGACGACGAATTCCTGCCGGGGGAGATTGCGCAGTCGGCCGGAGGAGGCGAGACGGCCGAAGACCTCTCCGGCGTAGGGCGCCAGGTTCCTCGCCGGACAGAACGGTGTGCGCTTGGCGATGTTCACGGTGCGTAACTCGCCTGCCCACGGATAGATGTCACCGAAGATCGCGGCATGGAACGCTTGGAGATGGCCGAGGTCGTACGCGCCGGGCAGGGGGCGTACGGCGAGCATGACGAGGCGGGCCCGGGTGATGTCCGCCTCCGCTGCCGCGAGCAGCTGATGGTCGGTGATGCCGAGCTTGTTGCGCAGCACGCCGTTGGGCATGGCGTACGGATCGTTCACCCCGCCCGCCGCTCCGAAGTCTGTCGGTGGCGGGCGATCGCGCGGGCGACAAGGGTGTCCACGTCGAGGTCGCCCTTCACGTATGCCTCTGTGTCGCGGTCCGAGGCCTCGGAGGCGTGGAGCCCCTCGGCCTCGATGGAGCCGGTGGCCGAGGCGACGGCCGCACGTCGTGCCGCTCGGCCGCTCAGCGCCTCGAAGGCCTCGACGGACAGGAGGACGCCCTGGGGCTTGCGGTGGGCGCCGATCAGGACCGGGTCGGCATCCGCGCCGGATTCCGACAGGTCGGTCAGGATCCGCGACAGTCTCGCGCGCGCGTCGCTGACGGTCACGACCTCAGGAATCTCCATGCTGTCACCGTACCCGTATAGAGTCTTGATTCTGTACAGATTCTAGTACGGATTCCGGTGAGTGTCCCGCCTCGGGCGGCCCTGGAGGTATCCCTGACCCCGTCCCGGAGGCTGCCACCAGCCGAGACTGCGAGGTCCTCGCCGATGTCGGCGGGGTTGAACCGGGCCACCGGTACTTCGCGCCGGATGAGTTCGGTGATCACCATGTCGGCGGTGATGCCGTCCGCCTCGGTGGCCACCGGAACCGGCCTCTCCGAGAACGACGAAGTCCCCGTCCCGACCGCTCCGGCGCGGGGCACCAGGTCAAGGACCACCTGGCCACCGTGCCGGTCGCGCACGCGGATGAGTCCGGGGGCCGTCGCCGCGACGGCCGTCACCGGTGAGGTCCCGGAGCCGCCTCGGGGAGGCGGCTCCGGTGACTGCCCGGGGCCGGGGGCTATCCGGCCCACCGGACGGAGTCCTCGATCGGGCAGCGCGCGCCCTGGTGGGGCGGCGTGGTCGTGGCCCGTCCGGTTCGCAGGACCGCCAGGACCTCGTTGTCCCCGTCGGGGCCGAGTCCGGCCGCCGGGCGACCGAACTCGCCGCCCAGCGGCTGGGCGGCGTATCCGGCCTCGGTCAGTGCGAGCCAGATGTGCATCAGCGTGGCTCCCGCTTCGAGGCGGTCGGCGACGGTCCGGCGCGGGCCGCGCAGGACGAGCACGGCCCCGCAGTCGCGCAGCCTCCGTGCCCGGCCGCCGGCCGCCGCCGAGGCCAGTCGGCGGACCAGCGCCCGCGGTACCGCCTCGCTGTCGACGGCGCGGGCGAGCACGCCGGCCGCCCCCGAGCGGTCGAGGAGGTCGCGCGGTTCCCCGAAGGAACGGCGGCCGCTGTCGTTTCGTGCACGTTCCCGCAGCCAGGCCCGGAGTCGGGCGTCCGACGCCGGATCGGCGGCCATGGCCGAGTCGAGCTCGGTCCGGGCGAGCCGGGCCAGGGCGGCGGGGCCGGTCACCGTCTCCAGGGCGAGGTTCCGCTCGGCGCACAGCAACTCGATCCGCTTCGCCGTCGCCGTGTCGAGAGGGGTGCGCAGCAGGCCCTCCCGGTGGGTGGAGCGCAGGCCGAGCGCGCCCTGCCGGACGAGGACGTCGTCGCGGAGGCGGTCGCAGTGGAACCGGCCGACGAACGCGGGCGTCCCGTCCTCGCCGGCCGGCTGATCCGACGCGGTCGAGGCCTCCCACTCGCCGTGCGCCAGGTAGGCCATGGATCCCAGAGCGCAGCCGAGGCTCTCCGCCCAGCCCAGCGGATCCCGGACGGCGGCGGGCCAGCGCTGCGGGTCGTGCGCCAGCCGGACCGTGCGGTCGTCGAGGAGTTCGAACGCCCAGGGCTGGGTGTTGAAGGCGGAAGGGGCGAGCCGGGCGCCGCCCAGCACGGTGGCGAGCCGCTCGGGCAGCGGGCGCGGGGGCTGTGGCGCGGCCGAGGGCCGGAGGGGACCGCGCCGGGAGGCGGCGCGTAGCGCCCGTCGGGACCGTACGATCTCCACCGGCAGCCGCGCCCGGTGCAGCAGGGCGGCCGGGCGGGGCATGACCGCGGCATGCACGTCCATGGTGACGACATGCCGTGTCCCGCGGTTCATGAGCAGGTCCACGACCGTTCTGGCGGTCAGTGTGGCCAGGCCGAGGACGCAGTAGCCGATCTGCGGCCAGGCGCCCCCGTTGACGCGCCGGTCGGTCTGCACGGCCAGGTAGTCGCTGGGGACCTGAAGTCTGCCGATCCACCGCATCGATTCCCACAGGCGGTTCTCGCGGTGTGCCTCGGCGCTCGCCCTGCCGTAGAACGGCACCGGGTTGCGCCGGTAGTCGAAGACGTACAGGGTCGGTTTCCCGCCGAAGTCCATACCCGCCAGGACGGGGATGCCGAGCCGGGCGGCCCGCTCGTGCAGCTGGTACTTGACCCAGGACGACATCGTCGGGTCGATGGCGTCGACGACGATGTGGGCGCCGTCGAGTGCCTCGTCGAGGTTCTCCAGGGTCAGCCCCTGCGGGTAAACGGTCACTTCGGCCGAGGGGTTGAGCGTGCGAATCCGGTCGGCGATCGCCGCGGGCTTCGAACGGCCCAGGTCGGCCTGTACACAGGCCTGCCGGTTCAGGTTCGAGACGTCGAAGACGTCGGGGTCGGCGAGCCGGAAGCGCAGCACACCGAGCCGGGCCAGTGGTTCGACGACCCCGCCACCGCCGCCGCATCCCGCCACGAGTACGGTCGCGGCGCGCAGGGCCGCCTGTTCCCGTTCGCTGATGATGCCGGCGTTGCGGCCCACCGCCTCGGCCCCGGCGGCCGCCACGTCGATGTCCGCCCGGTGGGTGTCAGTGGCCATGGCTGCTTCCGTTCGCTCGGTGCCCGTGCTCGGCCCGCGCTGCGACGGCGGTGGAGCGAAGTGCCGTACTGTGCTGGTGGGATGGGCGTGTTCGGCTCATGCGCTTTCCAGCTCCGGGTGGTGGCCGCCCGCGGCTGCGCAGGCGGACCTGCCGACCGGGAACCGCCTGATCTGCTGGGGCCTGACCCGGGGCGGCCAGCAGCGCGGGACGAGGATGTCCAGCGCGTAGGCGCGGGCGACGAGCGCGGACCGGGTGGGGGCCTGCAGCTTCTTCAGCATCGCGCTGATGTGGTATTCGACGCCGTGGCTGCTGAGGCCGAGCCGTGAGGCCAACTGCTGGGTGGACAGCCCGGCGGCCACGCCTTCCAGGATGCGGGCGGGCACCTCGGCGAGCGCCGCGGCCGGTGTGAGCGGGGGGCTGTGGACGGCGTCCGGGACGATGAGCGCGATCGCGGCGCAGTCCGTGCGGCAGACATGCAGAAGGGTGCTGAGCGTGATGCTCGTGACCAGGCAGTCCCTGCCCGTGAGGTTCCCGTCCGTGAGTGTCAGGCAGATGGTGAAGTCACCGCGCTGCCCGTCGACGAGTTGGGAGAAGTGTTCCTCCAGGCTCGCCGCGGCCGTCGGGTGGAAGAACCGTGCCAGGGGTTCCCCCGTCACCTCCGCGCGTACGAGCCCGAACTGCTCGTAGAACGCGTCGTTCGCCTCCACGACCCGGAGGGCGGTGTCGAGATGGACGATGCCGATTGCCGCGGTGAGCGCCGACGGGTCTCCTGATTTCGCCGCGACGGGCTCTGGGCGGGGCTCCAGAATTGTGGCCTTGGGCAGGGTGGACAAGGCAGTACCTCTTTCGGGGGGCGGCCGGAAGAGACTCGGGTGTTCCGCGTTCGGCCGACGCCGGTGGACTGCCCTGAGCGGGGGCGTCCTTAGTCTCTTCCGTCAGGTGGGACAGAGGGCCGTGTGAGGGAAGCCGGTCGTGCAGCGGGGGGACAGGCCAGCCCGAACGTCGTAGTGAATCCTGTTCCCCATCGGACGGGGGTCCGGGAAAACCGTCCAACTGCCATGGGGGGCGGCGTGCAAGGTCTCTTGGTGGTTCGGACGTGCGTTCCTTGTTGGTTCCATAGTTGCCGCGGTGACGGAATATCACAAGACCCAACATCCCCATTCTGGCGTGGAGTCCGGGTGGGATGTATTCGCTTCTGCGGTCGCTGTGCGCGATGCGGCCGGCTGTCGCGCGGCCGTCGACTGCGTCCGTGGCCAGGTGCAACAGGCAGGCCGGCGCACGCGCGGGACACCGTGGGCATCCTTCGAGGCCGGCCGGATCGCGGGTGGGCGACGGGGAGGACGCTCTTCTCCGCGGGTGGTGACCGGAGCACGCCATGCCCGCCCGCCCGGAACCGTCACTGACGCGATCGGCGCAACTCCTGCGACCTCATGCATTCAGCCGAGTCCGTGATCTGCTGCCCCGACAGCAGAAGGGTGCCTCTCACCTGCGGTGATCTGGATTTTCCAGATCAAGTGGGCCGTGCGGAAGGGGTACTCCACGGGTGAAGACCACGGGCTGGGCCCAGCGGCTCGACGTGCGGGCCGATGAACGAGAATCTGATCCGGCCACGTGGGTGTGGTGCTGCTACGAAAGGTCGCCGATCGTGCCGGGCTCACCCGGGCCCTGGCTGCCGTACTCCCGAAGGGCGCCGGGCGGGGCCGGCGGGACCGGGGCGTTGCGCTGGTCCAGCCGGCCGAGCCGACCGGCCTGCGCGACCTGACCGCCTGGCCGCCGGGGGCGCGGCTGATCGTGCGCCGGGTCGAACCGTCCCGCCGGGATGCGAAGAAGCTGACCGCCGAAGAAGCTGACCGCCTTCGAGAAGCGCGCCGGTCGGCGCTACCAGATCACCGCCACCGACATCCCCGCCCACCAGGGACGCACCCGCCCTGGGCCGCCGCGTTCACTGCCGCCTGGCAGCGGGCCGCCCAACTACGGGCCCTCACCCAACTCCCGTCCCTCACCTGACGGCCGGCCACCACCCCGTCGACATCAGGAAGGAGGAGAACCCCTCACCTCGGGCCCGTGGAACCCGACGCACCCGCAGCGCACCCGCAGCGCATGCGACGGCTCCTGCGCCGCCGACCGGCCGGACAAACCAGGGCAAGACGCCGGATCGGCGGAACCGATCAACCCGCAGACGAATCGAGGCCGACGCCAACCCGAATGCGGAGACTAAGGGTTCTTCTAGTCGACCTTCGTTCTGTGGCCCTTGTATGGTCGCATTGCCTCCGCAGGTCGACTCCATTTCGGCACCACAGGAGACCCTTTATGGCGAACATCGAATCGACCATCAAACACATCCTGGTCGATGATCTCTTCATCACTGTTCCGCCGTCTGAGATCGGGCTGGACGACAATTTCCGGGATGTCCTCGGACTCGATTCGCTCGGATTCACCGAACTTCGCACCCAGTGCGAATACCTCTTCGGCATCACCATCTCGGACAATGACTTCGTCCCGGAGCACTTCTCCTCGATCCGGACCCTGACCCAGTTGGTGTCGCTCAGGCAAGCGGCTCTTCCGGACGAGGCCGGCGCCCAGTGACCGAGATGGCGAACGCCGAGGTGGCGCGTGAACCGCGGACCATGGGGTTCACGGAACTCAAGAGCTGGTTGCGCCATCGTCATCCGATGGTTTATCTCGACCGTATTCTGGATTACGAGCCCGGGAAATACGTGAAGAGCCTCATGGCTGTTTCCGGGCAGATCGACGCGATCGCCGGCCACTTTCCCGAGCGTGCCGTCTTTCCCGCCAGCCACATGATGCAGGCGATCGCCCAGTCGGCGATCATCCTCGCCCAGTTGTCGACATCGCCGCTCGGCGACGACGAGATCACCCTGATCGGATCGGTCAAGGCCAGGTTCATCCGCGTCGTCGTCCCCGGCGACCAGATCGTCTTCCACACCACCTGCGACAAGCTTCGCGGCGACGTCATGACATTCACGTGCCGGGCGGAGGTCTCCGGCAGGCCCGTCGCCATGACCAGGGGCTCGCTGGTCCGCACCAAGGTGGCGGATCTGGGCGAGCAGTTGTGGTGAGCGCAGGGTCCCAGGTGTGGGTGACGGGAAGGGCGTGGTCGACCGCTCTGGGCTCCGACGTGGACACCGTGTGGGAGTCGCTGCTGGCCGGCGCCTCCGGCATCGCCGAAGTGCCGTCCCCGTTGCCGCTGCGCGGCGTGCTCGCCGCGACCGTGCCCGACCTCGAAAGTGACCTGCCCGCGTGGGACCGCCAGCAGCGGATCACCCGCGCCACGCTGTCAAAGGCCCTGCGGGACGCCGGGATCGACCCCGGCGACCCGGGTGTCCTGCCCGTCCTCGGCACCAGCTACGGCCCCCACCTGGAGATGCCGGACACCGGCTCGCTGTCCCACTGGTCCGTCACAGCGGCACGGGGCGCCGGATGCGTGGTGGAACCGGTCACCGTCACGACCGCCTGCTCCGCGGGTTCCGACGCCGTCCTGGCCGGACTCGCCCTCCTTGAGGAAGGCGTCGCGGACGTCTGCGTGTGCGGCGGGGCGGACGTACTCACCCTGGGCAAACGCCTCGGCCACTCGCACCTCGGCACGATGTCCCCCGACGGCCTCCGTGCCTTCGACACCGCCCGCAACGGCACCGTCCTCGGCGAGGGAGCGGCGTTCCTCGTCCTGGAGCGGGCCGAACGCGCCCGCGCCCGCGGAGCCCGCCCGTACGGCGTCGTCGCCGGCGCCGGATCGTCGAACGACGCCGCCAATGCCGTGGCCCCCGATCCGTCCGGCGCGAACGTCGTCCTGGCCGTGGAACGCGCGCTGCGCGACGCGGACATCACGCCGGAGGACGTCACCGTCGTCAACGCGCACGGCTCCGGGACACCGGTGAACGACGACGTGGAGGCCCGGGCCTACGCGCGGCTCTTCACCGGCGTACCCCGCCCGCCGGTCGCGTCCGCGACGAAGGGGGCGTTCGGACACACGCTCGGCGCGACCGGCGCCATCGAGGCGGTGGCCCTGCTCCAGGCCCTCGCGACAGGCACGGCGCCCCCCGTCCCCTCCCTGCGGAACCCGCTGCCAGGGCTCGGCCTGCCGATCCCGATGGAGCGACCGATGAAGGCCGAACCGGGCTGGGGCATCAGCGTGACGCTCGGATTCGGCGGCTTCAACACCTGCCTCGTCCTCCAGGGACCCGAAAGCGCGGCGACATGAGTGACGTGGACATCTTGACCACGTACGGCATGACCGTGCTCGGCGAAGGCGTCACCCAGGTGACCGACCTGTCCGGTGTACGCCCGAGACAGCGGGCCTCCCTCTACGCGGACCCGCTCTCCTGGCTCGTGTTCGAGGCCGTGCAACAAGCGATCGACGCACACCGGGAGGACATCGACTCGGCGCGGGAGGGCGTGGGGCACATCGTCGTCAGCGACGACTGCACCACGTACACCATGCGCGCGATCGCCGCGACGATCGCGGCGGGACGCATCTCGCCGCTGCGGTTCTCCGGGGCGAACCCGGGTTCGGTGTGCAGCCTCCCCTCCCAGTTCCTGGGCTTCAGCGGGCCCAGCATGACCCTGTCGATGCCGCCGGACAAGGGCCTGCCCCCGGCGGCCGCCGTCGCCCGCGCATGGCTGCGCCAGGGCTCGGCGACCCATGTGCTCGTCACCTCCCATCGAGCCGGCCCCTCGGGCCATCGCGTCACCAGCGCGCTGCTGACGGGGACACAGGAAGGCTGAAGTGGACACCGCCTGCACTCTCGAGTCCGGCGTCGTGCGGGACTTTCTCCGTGATCTCGTCCAGGTGGACCGACCGGGAACCCGGCCCCCGCTGTTCGACACCGTGGTGGAGGAGATCCACCGACTCGGTGTCGAACCCGGAATGCCCGTCATGGTGGCGATGCCGAACGGCGCTCCGTTCGTCACCGTGGTGTGCGCGCTGCTGGTCCGTGGCGCGGTCCCGGTGCTTCTGCCGCCGTCGGCGCCGCCGTCCCGTGTCGAGCGGATGGCGCGGGCCCTCGGCGCGGACGCCCTGATCGCTGCGAGGGTCCCGCCCGGACCGCACGCCGGCGTACCACCGCGCACCCTCGGCGGGTTCGCCCGGTTCGCCCGCCTGAGCGGCGTGGACACCCTCCGGTACCGGCCCGGGGAGATCATCCTCCTCACCTCGGGGACCTCCGGTGTGTTCAGCGGCTGTCTGCACCGCGTCGACTCGCTCCTGCGCAACGCCGGCCGCCACGCCCGGGCGATCGGTCAGAGCGCCGCCGACAGCGTCCTGATCAGCCTGCCCATGCACTACTCCTACGCCTTCGTCGCCCAGTTGCTCGCCACCCTCGCGACCGGGGGCAGGGCGGTCATCGCGGGCCCGCCGTTCACGCCCGCCCACTACCACCGGACCATCCAGGAACACGGGGTCACCGTGTCCTCCCTGACACCCACGATGGTCGAGTCATGGCTCCGCGCGGGAGAGCGACTCCCGGCACCGCTGCGCCGTCTGACGGTGGGGGGCGACGCGTTCGCCGCCTCGTCCGTGGCGGACCTCCTGAAGCACAACGCGGGCCTTGAGCTGTACCTCACCTACGGGCTCACCGAAGCCGGTCCCCGCGTCTCCACCCTCGCCGCCCACCTGGAGCCGCCCAGTCGCCATGCCTCGGTGGGACTCCCGCTCCCCGGGGTCCAGGTCCGGCTGCGCACGGCCGACGCCGATGACAGGGCCGGCGAGCTGATCGTCGAGACGGACACGGGCATGCTCCGCAGGGTCGGCCGCCGCGACGAGCCCGAACCCCCCGTCAGCGGCCCCACGACCTCGATCAGCACGGGGGACCTCTTCGAGAGGGACGACGAGGGCTATCTCTACTTTCGCAGCCGCCGCCCCAGCTATGTGATCAGCCGCGGCGAGAAGGTCTCCCTGAAATCGGTCTGCGCACTCGCGGAGACCCTCCCCGGCGTCCTGGGCGCGGAGGCCTGGACCCACGAGAACACCGACGGCGACGTCGTGTTCACCCTCGACGTCTACTGCGCGGACCCCTCGATCGACGAACAAGAGATCCGACGACGGCTGGCGACGGTCCTGCTGCGCAGCGAGCAGCCGGCCCGCCTGTTGATCCACCCGGCAACGCACCTGGGCTGGCGCAAGTCCGCCGGAAAGTAGCGGAGGTCGACCATGGAACATCTCACCCCACCCCTGCTGGTCTCGGGCAACTCCCCGGACGCGCTCGCGGCGGCGGCCGACCGGCTGCGTGAGGAGGCCGCGTCGGCCCCGGAGGAGACGCTGCGGGACCTCCGCCACCGCAGCCTGACCACGGTCCACGCCCACAACCGCGGCGCGGTACTCGCCACGGACCGGGACGGACTGCTGCGCGGCCTCACCGCCCTGGCACAGGGCCGGACCGGGCGCGACATCCTCACCGGCACCGCCGACGTGGCCCGCGAACCCGTCCTGGTCTTCCCCGGCCAGGGCGCCAGTTGGCCGGGCATGGCGGCGGAACTGCGCGCGTCCTCGCCCGGATTCCAGGAGCGGATCGCGTTCTACGGCCGGACACTGAGCGCCCACCTGGACGGCTGGGACCCGGCCGACGCGCTCGCCGAGGAAGCGGAGCTCACCCGGCTCGGCACCGTCCAGCCCGTCCAGTTCGCCCTGTCCTCGGCCCTCGCGGACACCTGGCGCGCCCACGGCCTGAAGGAGACGGCGGTCGTCGGACACTCCGTCGGCGAGATCGCCGCCGCCCACGCCTGTGGCGCTGTGGCCATCGAGGACGCCGCCCGGCTCCTCGCCCAGTACGGCAGCGCGCTCACCCGCATCGAGGGGCGGGGCGCGATGGCATCCGTCGCCGCCCCCGTCGACCGCGTCGAACCGCTGCTCCGCGCATGGGGAGGACGCCTCGACATCGCCGCCGTCAACAGCGCCCGCAACGTGACGGTCAGCGGTGACCGGGACGCCGTGGACGAACTCCTGGCCAAGCTGACCGGCGAGGGTCTCTGGGCCTGGAAGGTGCCCGGGATCGAGGTCGCCGGACACTCCCGCCAGACGGAGATCCTGCGCGAGATGATCCTCGGACAGGCGTCGCCCGGGACCCCGGGCCCGCTGCGCGCCGCCTTCTACTCCACCGCCACGGGCTCGCGGCTCGGCGCCGCCCACCTCACCGCCGCGCACTGGTACCGCTCGCTGCGTGGCACGGTCCTCTTCGAGCAGGCCGTGCGCGCGCTCGTCGCCGCGGGCCACCGGCTCTTCATCGAGGTCAGCGCCCATCCCACGCTCACCACCGTCATCGGCGAGACGCTGCGCGCGGAGGGTGTGACCGGCGTGGTGATCCCCACGCTGGACCGCAGGAAGAGCGACCGCGAGAGCCTCCTGCGCGCCCTCACCCACGCGTACGTCAACGGAGTGCCGGTCAACTGGGAGACGGCCTACGAAGAACTCCTCACCCCGGCCCCGGCCTCAGCCCCGGCCTCAGCCCCGGCTCCGGCCTCAGCCCCGGCTCCGGCCTCAGCCCCGGCTCCGGCCTCAGCTTCGGCTCCGGCCTCAGCTTCGGCTCCGGCCTCAGCCTCAGCCCCGGCCCCGGCCTCAGCCCCGGCCCCGGCCCCGGCCTCAGCTTCCGCTCCGGTCTCATCCCTGGCCCCGGTCGTCTGTCCGCAGGAGCCCGCGGTGCCGCCGCGGACCGCCGAGTTCCGCGACACCGCGGAGCTGCGCGACGCCTCCCCGGCCGAACAACGCGCGATCCTGGTCGATCTGATCGCCCGGGAAACCGACAGGGTACGGGGCCACGCCGACTCCGCCGAGTCCGCCGAGTCCGCCGACTCCTCGGGCTCCTTCGACACCCGCACCTTCCTGGAGATCGGGCTCACCTCGCTCACCGTGGTCGAGCTGGCGGGCGCCCTCTCGGCGGCCACCGGCCTCGACCTCCCGGCCACCCTCGTCTACGACCACTCCACCCCCCTGGCCCTTGCCGACCATCTGCGCCACGAACTCGGCCTCACCGCGCCGGACGAGGCCCCGGCGCGCCCCGTGCGCCGTGCCGCGACGGACGAGCCGATCGCGATCGTCGGGATCGGCTGCCGCTTCCCCGGCGGGGTGACCAGCGCGGAGTCCCTGTGGGACCTGGTGCTGGGCGGCCGCGACGGGATCGGCGAGCACCCCGCAGACCGCGGCTGGGACACGGACCGCCTGTACGACCCGACCCCGGGTGAGCTGGGGAAGATCTCCTCGCGGTACGGCGGGTTCCTGTACGACGCCGCCGACTTCGACGCGGGATTCTTCGGGCTCTCGCCGCGCGAGGCGACCGCGATGGAGCCGCAGCAGCGGCTGCTCTTGGAGGTGTCCTGGGAGGCGGTCGAGCACGCCGGCATCGTCCCCGAGAGCCTGCGCGGCACCCGCACCGGGGTGTTCGCCGGGGTGATCTCCCAGGAGTACGGCCCTCGTCTCCACCAGGCAGGAGAGGAGGTGGCGGGCCATGCGTTCCTGGGCACCGCGCTGTGTGTGGCCTCGGGCCGGATCTCCTACCTCCTGGGACTGGAGGGACCGGCGATCACCCTGGACACGGCCTGCTCCTCCTCCCTGGTGGCGATCCATCAGGCCTGCCAGGCGCTCCGCGCCCACGACTGCGACCTGGCGCTCGCGGGCGGGGCGACCGTGATGTCCGGTCCCGGTGTACTCGTCGACTTCTCCCGACAGCGCGTCCTCGCCCCGGACGGCCGGTGCAAGGCGTTCTCGGCGTCCGCCGACGGCATCGGCCTCGCCGAGGGCGTCGGCATGGTGCTGCTGGAACGGCTGTCGGACGCCCGCGCCAACGGCCACCCGGTCCTCGCGGTGATCCGGGGCAGCGCGGTCAACCAGGACGGCGCCTCCAACGGTCTGTCCGCGCCCAGCGGTTCGGCACAACAACAGGTCGTCCGCCATGCCCTCGTCAACGCCGGGCTGGGCCCCCACGACATCGACGCGATCGAGGCCCACGGCACCGGAACACCGCTCGGCGACCCGATCGAGGCGCACGCGCTGCTGGCCACCTACGGTCAGCGACCCGCCGAACAGCCGGTGTGGCTGGGATCGGTGAAGTCCAACCTCGGTCACACGCAGGCCGCCGCCGGGGTCGCGGGACTGATCAAGATGGTCATGGCCCTCCGGCACGGACTGCTGCCCAGGAGCCTGCACATCGACGCCCCTTCCCCGCACGTGAACTGGTCGGCCGGCGCGATGCGGCTGCTCACCGAGGAACAGCGGTGGCCGGACGTCGACGGCCGCCCCCGGCGCGCCGCGGTGTCCTCCTTCGGCGTCTCCGGCACCAACAGCCACCTGATCCTGGAGCAGTCGCCCCTGCCACTGCCCGCGGTCCCCGCGCCCGCCGTCGGCGGCGAGACGTCGGCGGAGGTCCTGTGGCCCGTCTCGGCGAAGAGCCCGACCGCGCTGCGGGCCCAGGCCGCCCGGCTGCGCGAGTACGCCGCCGTCCACCCCCACCTCGATCCCGCGGACGTGGCTCATACGCTGGGCACCGCACGCAGCGCCTTCGCGCACCGCGCCGTCGTGCGCGGCCGTACCCGTGACGAACTCATCGACGGCCTGCGGGCGTTGCAACGGCAGGAGGACCACCCCCGCCTCACCCAGGCGGCCGTGCCGGTGTCGGGGCCGGGGAAGCTGGTGTTCGTCTTCCCCGGGCAGGGCTCGCAGTGGCCCGGCATGGGCATGGAGCTGTACGACGCCCACCCGGCCTACCGGCAGGCGCTCGACGCGGCCGACGAGGCCCTGCGGCCCCACACCGGCTGGTCGGTGGTGGACGTGCTGCGCGGCTCTCCGGGTGCGCCCGCGTTGGACGGGGTCGACATCGTCCACCCCGCGCTGTTCGCGGTGATGACCTCGCTCGCCCGCCTGTGGCAGTCCTACGGTCTTGGCCCGGACGCCGTGGTGGGACACTCCCAGGGCGAGATAGCCGCCGCCCACATCGCAGGCGCCCTCACCCTGGCCGACGCGGCGAAACTGGTCGCCCTGCGCGCCCAGTCGCTGGCCGTCCTGTCCGGCACCGGCTCCATGGCCACTCTCGGCCTGCCCGCCGACCGGGCCCAGGCGCTCGTCGACGAGTACGCCGGTGACATCGGCGTGGCCGCAGTCAACAGCCCCGCCTCCACGGTCGTCGCCGGCGTCGGCACCGCCGTGGAGGAACTGCTGCGGCGGTGCGACGCGGAGGGTATACGGGCGCGGCGTATCGACGTGGAGGTCGCCGGCCACTCCCCGCACATCGAGCCGCTGCACGACGACATCCTGGAACGGCTCGCGGACATCACCCCGCACCCCACCTCCATCGCCTTCCACAGCACGGTGGACGGCCGTCTCCAGGACGGCCCGCTCGACGGCAGGACCCTGACGGCCGCCTACTGGTGGGACAACCTCCGCAACACGGTTCGCCTCACCGACACCATCCGCTCCCTGGCCGCCCAGGGGTACCGGACCTTCCTGGAGTGCAGCCCGCACCCGGTGCTCGTGCCGGCCGTCGAGGAGACCGCCACCGCCGCCGGGCTCGTCGTCGGCACCCTGCACCGCACCCAGTCGCAGACCGGCTCCCTCGCGTCCGCCGCGGCACGCCTGCACACCCACGGACACGACCTCGACTTCAGTGCCCTGTACGCCGGGGCCCGCCGCGTCGACGTTCCCACGTACGCCTTCGAACACCGCCGCCACTGGCTCGTCCAGGCCCCCTCGGCCGAGGCGGTGACCGCGGGGCAGCGCACGACGGGGCACCCGCTGCTGGGCGCGATGGTCGACCTGCCCGACGACGAGGGCCTGCTCCTGACCGGCCGCGTCGGCCTGGACACCCACCCCTGGCTCGCCGACCACGCCGCCACCTCGGTCGCGCTGGTCCCCGGCACCGCCTACCTGGACATGGTCCTGCACGCGGCCGACCTGGCCGGGTGCCCGCACATCGCCGAGCTGACCCTGCACGCCCCCATGGTGCTGCCCGACCAGGAGACCCTCGACCTGCATCTGAGGGTCGGCCCGCCCGACGACCACGGGCACCGGCCGGTCACCCTGCACGCCCGCGTCCACACCGCCGACACCGACCCGCCCGCCTGGACCCTGCACGCCACCGCGCGGCTGACCCCACAGCCGGCGGCGGACCCGGCACCGGTCGGACCGGCCGGGTGGCCGCCCGCCGACGCCCGGCCGGTCGACCTGGCCGGCCTGCGCACCGGCCTCGCCGAGGCGGGCTACGACTACGGCCCGGCCTTCACCGGCCTGCGCTCCGTGTGGCGCCGGGGTGAGCACTTCTACGCCGAGGCCGAACTGCCCGACGGCCTGACGCCCACCGGCCACGTCATCCATCCCGCGCTGCTCGACACCGCGCTGCACCCCATCGCCCTGCCCGACACCGTGGGGGAGCGCACCGACGGACGCGACGGGCCCCGGCTGCCCTTCACCTTCAGCGGCATCACCCGCACCGGAACCCCGGCCCGGCAACTGCGCGTCCACCTCCAGGTCACCCAGCCGGACACCGTGCGTGTGCTGGCCACCGACGGCACGGGCGCCCCGGTCCTGACCATCGACGCGCTCACCCTGCGCGCGACCACCGGCGACCATCTGCGCCGCCAGACCACCACCGGCCCCGAGCACGACCTGCTGCGCCTGACGTGGAGCGCGTTGCCCGGCGCCCGCACCGACGCCCCCGACAGCACCGGATGGGCCCTGCTCGACACGGATCCCCGGCTCACCGAGGCCCTGGACACCGTCCCTCGCCATGCCGGTCTCGCCGCCCTGACCGCGGCCGTCGACCGGGGAGCGGCTCCGCCCGAGCTGGTCGTCTGGTCCCCGCCGGCACAGGACCAGGCCGATGCCGAGGGCGCCGGGACCCTGTGCGAACACGTGCTGCACTTCCTTCAGGAATGGCTCGCCGACGACCGGCTGACCCGTACCGTCCTCGCGGTCGTCACCCGCCACGCCGTCGTCACCGGTCCCCACGACCCGCCCGGACTGGCCGACGGCCCGGCGTGGGGTCTGCTGCACACCGCCCAGAACGAGAACCCCGGCCGGATCGTCCTGGTCGACACCGACCGCCACCCCGACAGCGCGGCCGCGCTGGCCGCCGTACTGGCCGCCGGGCACCCCCAGTCGGCGATACGGGCCGGGAAGCCGTACATCCCGCGGCTCGCCCGGACCAGCACGGCCGAGCTGCTCACCCCGCCGGCCGAAACCCCCGCCTGGCGGCTGGAGTCCACCGGCGCGGGCGGTCTCGACCGGCTCGCCCTGCTGCCCGCGCCCGACGCCACCGCCCCGCTGCGGCCCGGCGAGGTCCGCGTCGAGGTGCGTGCCGCCGCGATGAACTTCGTCGACACCGCCGCCGCACTCGGTCTGATCCCGCCCCGGAGTCTCGGGGCGGAGGCCGCCGGTGTCGTCACCGAGACCGGGCCGGGCGTGCACCGGTTCGCCGTGGGGGACCGCGTGACGGGTCTGATCGAGAAGGCCTTCGGGCCGGTCGCCGTCGCCGACCACCGCCTGCTGACGCACGTCCCGGACGCGTGGTCGTTCGCGCAGGCCGCCGGCGTGCCCGTGGCGTTCGCCACCGCCTACCACGGCCTCGTGGACCTGGCGGACGTCCGGCCCGGCGAGACGGTCCTGATCCACGCCGCCGCCGGAGGCGTCGGCCAGGCCGCCGTCCAGCTGGTCCGCCACCTGGGCGCGACGCCGCTGGTGACCGCCCACCCCGACAAGTGGGAGACCCTGCGCGCACTGGACTGCCCCGACGAGCACATCGCCAGTTCCCGCGACCTCGACTTCGCCGAGCGCTTCCGG
This sequence comes from Streptomyces sp. NPDC050121, assembly GCF_044460385.1. NCBI lineage: Bacteria > Bacillati > Actinomycetota > Actinomycetes > Kitasatosporales > Streptomycetaceae > Streptomyces > Streptomyces sp. NPDC050121. The sequence goes on from NZ_JBITJV010000043.1 coordinate 24,239, forward strand.
GAGGCCACCGGGGGCCGTGGCGTGGACGTCGTCCTGAACTGCCTGGCCGGTTCCTTCGTCGACGCGTCCCTGGACCTCCTGGCGCCAGGCGGTCGTTTCGTCGAACTCGGCAAGACCGACATCCGGGACACCGGGCACCTGGCCACGACCCACCCGCACCTCACCTACCAGGCCTTCGACCTGCACCCCAGCGCGGGCCCCGACCGCCTGGCGGACCTGCTCGGCGAACTCCTCGACCTGTTCCGCACCGGGGCGTTGACCCCCCTGCCCGTCACCGCCTACGGCATCCGCCAGGCGACCGACGCCTTCAGGCTCATGCAGAACGCCCGTCACACCGGGAAGCTCGTCCTGACCTTCCCCCGTCCGCTGGACCCCGACGGCACGGTTGTGATCACCGGAGGCACCGGTACCCTCGGCACTCTGCTCGCCCGGCACCTCGTCGCCACGCACGGCGTCCGCCACCTGGTGCTGGCGAGCCGGCGCGGACCCGAGGCCGACGGAGCCGACCGGCTGCGCGCCGACCTCGAAGGCGCGGGTGCGCACGTCACGATCACCGCCTGCGACGTCGCCGACCCGCACGCACTTCGGCAACTCCTCGACTCCGTCCCGACCGAGCACCCGCTGACCGGTGTCTTCCACACGGCGGGCACGCTGGCGGACGCCACCATCGCCAACCTGACCCCCGCGCAGTTCGCCAGAGCCTTCGCGCCGAAGGCCGACGCCGCCCGGCAGTTGCACGAACTGACCCGCCACCTCGACCTGGCCGCCTTCGTCCTGTACTCCTCGACCGCCGCCACCTTCGGCAACCCCGGCCAGGGCAACTACGTGGCCGCCAACGCCTTCCTCGACGCCCTCGCCCACCACCGGCGCCGCCAGGGCCTGCCCGCCACCTCCATGGCCTGGGGCTGGTGGCAGCCGGTCACCGGACTCAGCGGCACGTTGACCGACTCCGACAACGCGAGGATCGCCGGCACCGGACTCGCCCCGATCACCGCGGAGTACGGGCACGCCCTCCTCGACGCCGCGCTGGAACTGCCGTACCCGGTGCTCACCGCCAGCCCCCTCAACCAGCGGACCCTGCGCGCCAACAGCGAACTGGGCACCCTGCACCCGCTGCTGGAGCGCCTGACCGCCGCCCCAGCCGCTCGCCGGACCTCGGGCGCCGCCGGCTCGGCCCCCGATCTGCGCCAGGAACTCGACGCCCTCGCCCCCGAGGCGCGGCTGCGTCGGCTGCGCACGCTCATCACCGCCCACGCCGGCGCCGTACTGGGTCTCGACGCGGCCTCGCCGCTGCCGGCGGACCAGCCCTTCAGGGCGTCCGGCTTCGACTCCCTGACGGCCCTGGAACTACGCAACCGGCTCACCAAGGCCACCGCGCTCCGGCTGCCCGCCACCCTCACCTACGACCATCCGACCCCCGACGACCTCGCCGTCCACCTTGTCGGCGAGCTGTTCCCCGACGCCGACGCCGACGCCGACGCCGACGCCGACGCCGACGCCGACGCCGACGCCGACGCCGACGCCGACGGTGTGGACCGGACGACGGCCGACCCGGACGCCGCGATCCAGCGGGCCCTGGCCTCGATCCCCGTCGCCCGCCTGCGGGACCTCGGGCTTCTGGAGACGCTCCTGCAGCTGGCCGACGACGGCACGCCCCCCGCCCGGCACACCGGCGCGCAGGACATCAGGTCGGCGAGCGCCGACGAGCTCGTCGCACTCGCCCTGTCCATGGAGGAGTCCGGATGACACACCGCCCCGGCGGTGCCGCGCACCCCGCCCATGGACCGACGTCCCCCGAGCAGAGGGAGCCGACCGTGACCAACCCGCCTGCCAACATCGTCGAGGCGCTGCGGAACAGCCTGCTGGCCAATGAGCAGTTGAGGCGGACGAACCAGCAGCTGCTCGGCGCCGCACGGGAGCCGATCGCCGTGGTCGCGATGGGGTGCCGGCTGCCCGGTGGAGTCCGGTCCCCCGAGCAGTTGTGGCAGCTGGTCGCCGACGGCCGGGAGGCACTGGGGGAGTTCCCCACCGACCGGGGCTGGGACCTCGACGACCTGCTCGGCGCCGTTGCCGAGCGGCCCCGGCGGGCCGGCTTCCTCCAGGACGCCGCCGGCTTCGACGCCGGACTCTTCCGGATATCCGATCGCGAGGCGCTGGCGATGGACCCCCAGCAGAGGCTGCTGCTGGAGACCGCCTGGGAGCTGGCGGAGCGCGCCGGAATCGACCCGACCTCCCTGCGCGGCACCCGGACGGGCACCTTCGTCGGCGTCACCCATCAGGCCTACCTGCCCCCCATCGACCGGCACGTCCCCGCCGCGGACGGGTACCGCCTCCAGGGCGGCCTGCCCAGCGTCGCCTCCGGCCGGATCGCCTACACGCTCGGCCTGAACGGCCCGGCGGTGACGGTGGACACCGCGTGCTCCTCCTCGCTGTCCGCCGTGCACCTGGCCTGCCAGTCGCTGCGTGCCGACGAGAGCTCGCTCGCCATCGCCGGCGGTGCGATGGTCATGGCCACCCCGGAGGTGTTCGTCGAGTTCACCAGGCAGGGCGGGCTGGCCGCGGACGGGCGGTGCAAGGCGTTCGGCGACGGCGCGGACGGCACCGGGTTCTCCGAGGGCGTGGGCCTGCTCCTGCTGGAGCGGCTCTCCGACGCGCTGCGGGCCGGTCATCCGGTGCTGGCGGTCATCCGGGGCAGCGCCCTCAACCAGGACGGCGCCAGCAACGGGCTGACCGCGCCCAGCGGCCCCGCCCAGGAACAGGTCATCCGCCAGGCGCTGGCCAACGCGGGCCTGACCCCGTCCGACGTGGACCTGGTGGAGGCGCACGGCACCGGCACCGCACTGGGCGACCCCATCGAAGCGAACGCCCTGATCAACACCTACGGCAAGGCCCGCCCCGCGGACCTGCCGCTGTGGCTGGGCTCGCTGAAGTCCAACATCGGCCACACCCAGACGGCGGCCGGGGTCGCCGGGATCATCAAGACGGTCATGGCGCTGCGCCACGGCGAGCTGCCCCGGACCCTGCACGCCGACACCCGCTCCTCCAGGGTGGACTGGTCCAGGGGATCGGTGCGGCTGCTCACCGAACAGCGCCCCTGGCCGGACACCGGGCGGCCCCGCCGCGCGGCGGTGTCCTCGTTCGGTGTCTCCGGCACCAACGCCCACCTCGTCCTGGAGCAGGCCCCGCCGCCGACCGCCCCACCGCAGGATCCGGACCGGCCGCCGGCGCTGACCGTGCCCGGGTTCGTCTGGCCGGTCTCCGCCGCGTCGCCCGGCGCACTGCGCGCCCAGGCGGCCCAGCTCTCCCGACTCCTCAACGAAGCGCCGGAGACAGACCTCGCCGCCGTCGGCCACTCCCTGGCGACCACCCGGGCTCACCTCGCCCACCGGGCCGTCCTCACCGGCACGGACCGCGACGGCCTGCTCGCCGGCCTCGACGCCCTCGCAGGCGACTCCGCCGGGGCGGGCCTCGTCCAGGGGGTGCGCGGTCCGGCGGGCGGGACCGCGTTCCTGTTCTCCGGCCAGGGCTCCCAGTGGCCCGGCATGGGCCGCGCCCTGCACACGCACTCCCCGGTGTTCGCCCAGGCTCTGGACGAGGCGTGCACCCACCTCGACCCGCATCTGCCGCGCCCGCTGAAGGACGTGATGTTCGCCGGGCCGGACACGGACGAGGCCGATCTGCTGGACCGTACGGACTTCACCCAGGCCGCCCTCTTCGCCCTGGAAGTCGCGCTGCAGCGGACCGTCGAACACCTCGGGCCCCGCCCCGACTTCGTGGCCGGACACTCCGTCGGCGAGATCGCCGCCGCCCATGTCGCCGGGGTGCTGTCCCTCGCGGACGCGGCCACGCTGGTGGCCGCGCGCGGCCGGCTCATGGTGTCGCTGCCCGCCACGGGGGCGATGATCGCCGTGGCCGCCTCCGAGGAGGAGGTTCTGGCCACGCTCCGCGGCCACGAGGACCGGGTGTCCGTCGCCGCGGTCAACGCGCCGGCCGCCACGGTGATCTCGGGCGACCACGACACCGTCGTACGCATCGCCGAGGAGTGGCGAGAGCGCGGACGCCGCATCCAGCGGCTGCGCGTCAGCCACGCGTTCCACTCCCCGCACATCGACCCCGTCCTCGGCGAACTCACCCGCGTGGCGGCCGGACTCGCCCTCCGTCCGCCCGCCGTGCCCGTCGTCTCCACCCTCACCGGCGCCGCCCTGTCCGCGCAGGAGGCCTGCTCGCCGGAGTACTGGGCCCGGCAGGCACGCGGTGCGGTGCGCTTCGCCGACGCCGTCGCCCGGCTGCGGGACCAGGGCATCACCACGTTCCTGGAGATCGGCCCGGACGCCGTACTGACCGCGCTCGGCCAGGCCGGCCCCGGCGCCGCGGAGGGGGCCGGCACGTCCTCGGCCGCGTGGATCCCCACCCTGCGCAGGAAACGTGACGAGCCGCGCGCCCTGACCGCCGCGCTGGCCCGTCTGCACGTCGGGGGAGCACCGGTCGACTGGACGCGGCTGCTCGCCCGCGCCGACCGCGTGGAACTGCCCACCTATCCGTTCCAGCACCGCTCCTACTGGCTGCACAGCCCACCGCCACGGCAGCTGGGCGCGGGCGGGGGACTGAGCCCGGTGACGCACCCGTTCCTGGACGCCAAGGCCGTACTCGCCGACGGGGAGGGCTGGCTGTTCACCGGCGGCATGTCCGTGCGGACCCACCCGTGGCTGCGCGACCACGCGGTGGGCGGCAGCGCGGTCGCGGCCGGCGCGGGCACCGCCGAACTGATCCTGCACGCCGGGTCCCAGCTCGGCTGCGGCCGTCTGGACGAACTCACCCTGTACACCCCACTGGTCCTGCCGGAGAACACCTCCGTCGACCTCCAACTGCGTGTCAGGGCGGCCACGGCCGACGGACGGCACCCCGTCGACCTCCACTTCCGGATCCCCTCCGACGACTCCGACGACTCCGACGACTCCGACGACTCCGACGACTCCCACGACTCCGACGACTCCGACGCGCCCGACACGGAGACCGGCTGGACCCACTACGCCGGCGGCACGCTCGCTCCGCACGAGGACACCGTGCCCGCATGGCCCGACCTGACGGCATGGCCGCCCCCCGGCGCGCTCCCCGTCGACCTCGACCCGCTCTACGAGCGCCTCGCCGAGCAGGGCGTCGACTTCGGCCCCACCTTCCGGCTCCTCACGGGCGCGTGGCGGCGCGGCGACGACACCTACATCGAGGCCCACCTGCCCGAGGACGCCGCCGACCCGGGATTCGCCGTGCACCCCGCACTGCTGGACGCGGGGCTGCAGGCCTGCCTCGTGGAGGCGGCGGCAGACACCACGGGCGGGCAGCCGGCCCGCATGCCCTTCGCCATCGCCGGCATGCGGATCCTCACACCGGGCGCCACCGTCGTGCGCGCCCACCTGTCGACCACGACACGCGCCACCTCCCCGGCCGGGCACAGCGAACACACGCTCCGGCTGGCCGACGACACGGGCCGGCCCGTCGCCGTGATCGACTCGCTCACGCTACGGCCCTTCACAGCGGAGACCGTCGGGCGGGCCCACTCCCGGCGCCAGGCGCCCTACCTCCTGGAGTGGCGCGAGTTGACCCCGGCCGCGGACCCGCCGTCCCGCGACGTCTGCTGGATCCTCCCCGAGGACGGCCCGGCCCCGCTCTCGCGCCACCTGCGGGCGGACCATCACCACACCGGCATCGGTCCCGCAGTCGACGCCCTGGCCACCCGGCCGCACGGTGACGTGGCGGTCCTGGTGCGCGTCGGGCACCCCGTCGCGGCCGTCGCGGCCGTCGCGGACTCCGCACACCGTTCGGCCCGGGGGCTCCTCGCCGCCGTACAGGAATGGCTGGCCGACGAACGGACCCGGGACCGGCCCCTGGTGGTGCTCACCCGCGGCGCGGTGGCGACCGGGGCGGGGGAGGACGTCCGCGACCTCGCCCAGGCGCCCGCGTGGGGGCTGCTGCGGACCGCCCAGTCCGAGCATCCCGGCCGGTTCGTCCTGCTCGACATCGACGACCACGAGGCCTCCTGGCAGTACCTGCCCACGGCACTCGCCACCGCGCTCGCCGACGGCGAACCGCAACTGGCCCTGCGACACGGCCGGTTGCGCGTGCCCCGGCTGACCAGGACCGCTACCGACACCACCCTGACCGTGCCGGACGGACAAGCGGCCTGGCGGCTGACCCTGCGCGAACCGTCCACCGGCAGCCCGGACGACCTCGCCCTAGCCGCCTGCCCCGAGGCCGAGGCCCCCCTCACGGAGGGACAGGTCCGCGTCGCCGTCCGCGCCGCCGGCGTCAGCTTCCGCGACGTGCTCCTCACCCTCGGCATGTATCCCGAACCCGGGCGGCTCGGCAGCGAGTTGGCAGCAGTGGTGACCGAGTGCGGCCCCGGCGTGCAGGGGCTGCGGCCCGGAGACCGGGTGCTGGGGCTCGCCTGGCAGGGCGCGATGGGCTCGCTGGCGGTCACCGACCACCGCAACCTCCTCCGCGTGCCACGCGGTTGGACGTTCGCGCAGGCCGCGACCGTGCCCACCGCGTTCCTCACCGCCTGGCAGAGCCTCGTCGACGTCGCCGATGTGCGCCCCGGCGAGACGGTCCTGGTGCACGCGGCGGCCGGCGGGGTCGGCATGGCCGCCCTCCAGATCGCCCGCCACCTCGGCGCGGACGTCTATGCCACCGCCCACCCCACGAAACACGCCACCCTGCGTGCCCTCGGCCTCGACGACTCCCATATCGCCTCCTCCCGGGACTCAGGCTTCGAGCAGCGGTTCCGCACCATGACGGCGGGCCGTGGGATCGACGTCGTCCTGCACAGCCTGAGCGGCGAGCTGACCGACGCCTCGCTGCGCCTGCTCGCCCTCGGCGGACGTCTCGTCGACATCGGCAGGACCGACCCGCGCGACCCCCGGCAGACCGCCCTGGACCACCCCGGCAGGCGCTACCTGCCGTACGGACTCGACACGCGTCCCGACCGCGTCGCGCGCACCTTCGCCCGCCTCGGCGGACTCTTCGACGACGGCACCCTCCAGCCCCTGCCCGTCACCGCCCTGGACGTCCGCCACGCTCCCCGGGCGATCCGGCTCATGCGGGACGCGGCCCACACCGGAAAGATCGTCCTCACCGTCCCGCGCCCCCTCGACCCCGACGGCACCGTCCTCGTCACCGGAGGCACTTCAACCCTCGGCTCCCTCGCCGCCCGCCACCTCGTCACCCGACACCACGTCCGACACCTGCTGCTCGTCGGCAGGCGCGGACCGGACGCCCCCGGCGCCGAGAGCCTGCGCGCCGAACTGACCGGACACGGCGCGCACGTCACCCTCGCCGCCTGCGACGTCGCCGACCCCGATGCCCTGGCAGCCCTCCTGGACACCGTCCCCGCCGACCACCCCCTCACGGCCGTCGTCCACGCCGCCGGAACGGTGGACCCCGGAGCCGTCCGGGAACTGACCCCCGACCAGATGGACAGCGTCCTGCGGCCCAAGGCCGACGCGGCCTGGCATCTGCACCGGCTCACCGAGCACCTCGACCTCGCCGAGTTCGTTCTGTACTCCTCGGCGGCGGGCGTGCTCGGGCTCGCCGGGCAGGGCAACTACGCCGCCGCCCACACCTTCGTCGACGCCCTCGCCCACCACCGCCGCCGCCACGGACTGCCGGCGACCGCCCTGGTCTGGGGCATGTGGGAGGAGAGGTCGGCGATGGGGGAGGAGCTCGGCGCCGAAGGGATCCGGCAACTCCTGAGCTCCGGGATCGTGCCGATGTCCGCCGCGGAAGGACTGGCGCGGCTCGACGCCGCCCTCGGCACCGGGCCCGACAGCCACCATCCGCTGCTCATACCGGCACGCCTGGACCTGAACACGCTGCGTGCGCAGCACCCCACACCGCTGCTGTCGGGCCTCGCACCCGCCCCGGCACGGCCGTCGGCCACCGCCGGGGCGGCCGACCGGTTCGCGGCACTGCCGGAGTCGGAACGCCGACGGTTCCTGCTCGACCTGGTCACCCGCCACACCGGCGCCGTCCTGAGCCACCCGGACCCCACGGCCATCCCCGCCGACACGGCCTTCAGGGACCTGGGCTTCGACTCCGTGACCGCCGTGGAAGCCCGTAACCGGCTCGCTGCGTCGACCGGGCTCCCCCTGCCGGCGACCGTCGTCTTCGACCACCCGTCCCCCGTCGCTCTCGCGGCCCACCTCCACGACCGGCTGGCCGACGCCACCGGATCCCGCGCCGCCGCGGCGCCACCGGCCGCCCACCACGACGGTACGGCCGCAGGCCTCGGCACGCTGCTGAGGCAGGCGGTCTCCCTGGGCCGTACCCACGACGGCATCGGGATCCTGACGGCGGCCGCACGGCTGCGCCCCACCTTCTCCCACCCCCCGAAGCCGGCACACACACCCGCCGCGACCTGGCTGCGCCGGGCGGGACGGCCGGCACTGATCTGCGTGGAGCCGTTCATCCCGGGCGCGGCGAACCTCACCTACCAGCGGCTGGCCGGCGCGCTCGCCGGGCGGTACGACGTGGCGGCCGTACCGCTGCCGGGGTACCGCGACGGCGAGCAACTGCCCGCGTCCGTCGACGCCGTCGCCGAGGCACTGGCCGCCGCCGTCGAGGACTGCGTCGAGGGTGAGCCGTTCACCCTGGTCGGGTTCTCCACCGGGGGCTTCGCCGCCCACGCGACGGCCCGGCGCCTTGAGGCCGGCGGCATCCGTCCCGAGGCCGTGGTGCTGCTCGACAGCCTGTCGCCCGGCGCCATCCCCGAGGCGGCGTCGGCCGACATCCTCCAGGAGTGGCTGGCGTCGCAGGGCGAGTTCTGGACCCACGACGACACCGGACTCACCGCCATGGGCTGGTATCTCGACCTCTTCGGCCGCGGATGGCGGCCGACCGGACTCACCGCCCCCGTCCTGCTCGTCGAGGCCGCCGAGCAGGTGCCCTCCGCCCCCGAGCAGGGCTGGGCCGGGGACTGGCCGGACCTCACGGCCCGCACCACCACACCGGGCAGCCACTTCACCCTGCTCACCGAGTACGTCACGCGGACCGCCGACACCCTCACCGGCCTGCTGGACCCCCACACCACGGCCGACGCGATCAGCTGACCCCACCCCCGCCCGCACCACAGCTGGCCCCCCCGGCACACACCGACCGCCGACCCACCCCCCACCGCACACACCGACCGCCGTCGTGACCCCCAGCGCCGACGACGCCCCCCGATTGCCCCGCAAGGCGTACCACCGGAGGTACTCATGTCAGTCTTCTCGGTCTTCCAGCAGGTCGCGCAACGACAGCCGGACGCGCCCGCGTTGGTCACTCTTGACGGCGCGGTGTCGTACGCGACCGTCCTCGGCCTCGCCGACCGGATCGCCGGTGGCCTGCTGGCGGCGGGGGTGCGTACGGGGGACCGGGCCGCGGTGCACCTGACCAACCGGTACGAGCTGGTCGCGGTCTACTACGCCTGCCTGCGCGTGGGAGCCGTGATCGTGCCGGTCAGCCACAAGATGTCGGCCGGCGAGGTGGAACAGCTGATCACCGACAGCGCGCCCCGGTTCTACTTCGGCGAGGCCGCGGTGCACGGGCCGTGCTCCGACGTCACCGAGAAGAGCGCCGCCGTCGAGCGGGCGTGGATCCTGGACGCCTCCGCCACGACCGCGACGACGCGCCCGTGGAACGATGTCCTCGCCGATGCCCCGGCCGCCACCGACGAGGTCGACGCGGACGACCTCGCGGCCATCTTCTACACCTCGGGTACGACGGGACGCCCCAAGAGCCTGGTGCTCTCCCACAGGACGCTCGACGCCGGACTCGGTCTGACGCAGGCCCAGGGCGTCGGTCGCGCCGACGCCACGTACTACATGATCAACCTGGTCAACCCGTGGGGCGTCCTCGTCCTGCTCACCTCGCTGCGCCGCGGCTCCCCGCTGGCCCTGGCCGCGACCAACGAGCCGGACGTCGTCCTGCGGATGCTGCGCGCCCACCGGTTCGGCTGGATCGGCGGTGCGCCGACCACCTACCGCGCGCTCCTCGCCGAGGCCCGCGCCGCCGCCGAACCGGCACCCGATCTCACGGACACGCGCTGCGTCACCGGGGGCGACGCGTGCCCGATCGAGCTCAGCCGGGAGTTCGCCGAGACCTTCAAGTCCTCCCTGACGGGCGTCTACGGCATGACCGAGACCGCCGCTCCCGTGATCGAGCAGCCCCGGATCGACGCAGTCGACGAGCCGTCCATCGGATGGCCGCTGCCTGGCGTGGAGATCAGGGTCGACGCCGAGCCGGACGAAGCCGGTGAGCTGCTGATCCGCACCCCCTCCCGGCCCGTCGGGTCCTGGAACGGGACGGGAGTGGACCCCTTCGACCGCCGGCAGTGGCTCGCCAGCGGGGACATCGTCCGCCAACGACCGGACGGCTGCCTGTTGTTCGTCGGCCGGAAGAAGGACCTGATCATGGTCGAGGGCTATCCGATCGCCCCGTTGGAGATCGAGCGGGAACTGTCCGCGCACCCGGACGTGGCGGCCGCCATCGCCTTCGGCGTGCCCGACGCCGCCACCGGCGAACGCGTCGTCGCCCTGGTCGAACCCGAGCCGGGACGAGAGGTCGACCCTCCCAAGCTGTTGAAGCATCTGTCCGGCCGTATCGGCGCGTACAAGCACCCCAGCGAGATCATCCCCGTGGACAGGCTCCCCGTCCTGCCCACAGGGAAGCTGGGCCGTCAGCGGCTCACGGCGGACTACCTGGCGGCCCGGGAAGACGCGTCCCGCACGGTGGCCGAGGAGAGCGCGTCGTGAAGTTCGGCTTCGTCATGTTCCCCACCCAGGACGCCATTTCACCCGGAGAGTTCGGCGCCCTGCTGGAGGACCGGGGCTTCGAGTCCCTGTTCCTGCCCGACCACACCCATATCCCGGCCGTCACGCCCGAAGGGGACGACGTCGCCGCTCTCGCGCCGGAGTTCAGAAAGGGCATGGACGCGCTGGTCGCCCTGGGCGCGGTGGCGCAGGCCACCACGACCCTGCGGATCGGCACCGGCATCCTGCTGGTCCCGGAACGCGACCCCATCATCACCGCGAAGGAAGTGGCGTCCGTGGACGTCCTCTCCGGCGGCCGCGTGCACCTGGGGGTGGGACCCGGCTGGATCAAACAGGAACTGCGCAACCACGGCACCGACCCCGACGACCGCTGGCGCGTCATGCGGGAGCGGGTCGAGGCCATGCGACAGATCTGGACCCACGACATCGCCTCCTACCACGGCGACTTCGTCGACTTCGACCACGTCACCTCCTGGCCCAAGCCCGTCCAACGGCCGCACCCGCCGATCCTGGTGGCCGGCAACGGCCCTCGGGTCGCCGAACGCGTCCTCGCCTACGGCGACGAGTGGATCCCGATGCTCCGCCCCGGAGTCCTCGACCACATCGCCGAGTTCAAGAAGACCGTCCGCAGGCCGGGCAGCGACCAGCCCCTCCCGGTGACCCTCTTCGGCGGCGAACTCCGTGACGCCGACAGCTACGCGGCCGTCGGCGTCGACCGCGTCCTGTTCTGGGTCAGACCCCTCGACACGGCCCGCATGACCAGGACCGTCGACCGGATCGCCCTGCAACTCGGCGACCGCCTGCGCTGACCGGACCGGCAGACCGGCAAGACAACGAGAGTCCATCGACAGGGACAAGGAGAGCGGAGCCGATGAGTTCCACAACGAGTGAGCCCGTGGTGCTGGGTGCGGAGTTCGTGCGGGATCCGCATGGGGTCAACGCGCGGTTGCGGGAGTCGGGCGCGGTGCATGAGGTGGTGATGCCGACGGGGTTGAAGGTGTGGTGGGTGACTTGTTGGGAGGAGGGGCGCGCGCTGTTGGCGGATGCGCGGTTGAGCAAGAACGTGTCGGACGCGGGGAAGTTGTTCGAGCGGCATCAGAGTGACATGAGCCGGCAGCGGGATTACTCGCATGTGATCAACCGGTCGATGGTGAACATGGATCCGCCGGATCACACGAGGCTTCGGGGGCTGGTGGCGAAAGCGTTCACGATGCGGCAGGTGACCGGGTTGCGTCCGCGGATCGAGGAGATCGCGGACGAGGTGCTGGGGTCGTTGGAGGGTCGTGTCGAGTTCGATGTGATCGCCGACTTCGCGGTCCCCCTGGTCAGTACGGTCATCTTCGAACTGCTCGGGGTACCGGAGCGCTGCCGGGCGGACTTCTCGGCCGGGACCGCCGTGTTGACCTCCGACAGTGACCGGCAGGCCGCACAGGAGGCGTCGAACGCGCTGTTCACGCTCGTGAGCGACATCGTCACGGCCAAGCGCACCGACCTCCGGGACGATCTGCTCAGCTCGCTGATCCTCGCGGCCGACGGCTCGGACCGGCTGTCCGACGACGAGATCATCTCCTTCGCCGTACTGCTGTTCGTCGGCGGCTTCGACACGACCGTCAATCTCCTCGGCAACGGCACGCTGGCGCTGCTGCGCAACCCGGACCAGCTGGCCGCCGTACGGGACGATCCGGCGTTGCTGCCGGGCGCCGTCGAGGAGTTCCTGCGCTACGACGGCTCGGCCAACATCAGCCACTGGCGGCGCACCGTCGAACCGGTACCCGTCGGCGAAGTCACCATCCCGGCCGGTGAGTTCGTGTTCATCGCGCTCGCCTCGGCCAATCGGGACCCCGCCCGCTTCCCGGACCCCGACCGCCTGGACGTCCGCCGTGCGACGAAGGGGCACCTGGCGTTCGGTCACGGCATCCACCACTGCATCGGCGCGCCCCTGGCGAGGGCCGAGGGGGAGATCGCGTTCCGGCGGCTGCTCGCGCACTTCCCGTCCCTGACGCTCACGGTCGACCCCGAGGAACTGCCATGGCGCCCCAGCATGCTCCACCACGGGCTGCGGTCACTGCCCGTCCGGACGGCACGGCGATGACCGTGGGCGACCCGTCGGCAGCGCGGGGAAACCCCATGAAGGACATCGTCGGCGCCGTCCTCTCCGGCGACGCGACCAGCGCCGACGTCGCCGGTCTGGCCGTCCCGGAGTCCTGTCGCGCCGTGGTCCTCCGTAAGGAAGAGGTCGGCCTCTTCGAGGGACTGGCCTCGGCGGACAAGGACCCACGCAAGTCGCTGCACGTGGACGAGGTGCCGGTGCCCGAACTCGGTCCGGGCGAGGTGCTGGTGGCCGTCATGGCGTCGTCCGTGAACTACAACACCGTCTGGTCGGCCATCTTCGAGCCGCTGCCGACGTTCGCTTTCCTGGAGCGCTACGGCAGGCTCAGCGAGCTGACCAAGCGGCATGACCTGCCGTACCACGTCATCGGCTCCGACCTCGCGGGCGTCGTCCTGCGCACCGGCCCCGGCGTCAACGCCTGGAAGCCGGGCGACGAGGTCGTCGCGCACTGCCTCTCCGTCGAGCTGGAGTCGTCCGACGGCCACAACGACACGATGCTCGACCCCGAGCAGCGGATCTGGGGCTTCGAGACCAACTTCGGCGGCCTGGCGGAGATCGCGCTGGTGAAGTCCAACCAGCTGATGCCCAAGCCGGACCATCTCAGCTGGGAGGAGGCCGCCGCCCCGGGGCTGGTGAACTCCACCGCCTACCGCCAGCTGGTCTCCCGCAACGGCGCCGGCATGAAGCAGGGCGACAACGTCCTGATCTGGGGCGCGAGCGGCGGCCTGGGCTCGTACGCCACCCAGTTGGCCCTCGCCGGGGGCGCCCACCCGATCTGCGTCGTCTCCAGCGAGCAGAAGGCCGGCGTCTGCCGGGCCATGGGCGCCGAGGCGATCATCGACCGCAACGCCGAGGGCTACGAGTTCTGGGCGGACGAGCACCACCAGGACCCGCGTGAGTGGAAGCGGTTCGGCAAGCGCATCCGTGAGCTGACCGGCGGCGAGGACGTCGACATCGTCTTCGAGCACCCGGGCCGCGAGACCTTCGGCGCGTCCGTCTACGTCACGCGCAAGGGCGGCACCATCGTCACCTGCGCCTCGACCTCCGGCTACAACCACGAGTACGACAACCGCTACCTGTGGATGTCCCTGAAGCGGATCATCGGCTCGCACTTCGCCAACTACCGCGAGGCCTGGGAGGCCAACCGGCTGGTCGCGAAGGGAAAGATCCACCCGACGCTGTCGAAGGTCTACTCCCTTCAGGAGACCGGGCAGGCCGCCCACGACGTGCACCGCAACCTCCACCAGGGCAAGGTCGGCGTCCTGTGCCTGGCCCCCGAGGAGGGCCTCGGAGTCCGCGACCACGACAAGCGCGCCCAGCACATCGACGCCATCAACCGCTTCCGGGAGACGGCTGTCGCCTCCCGGCCGGAGAAGGGGACACCTCGGTCATGACACCGCACAAGCCCGTGGTCGGGATCGTCGGCCTGGGCACCGTGGGCCGGGCGCTGCTGGACATGCTGCGGGACACCGGGCACGAGGTGATCGGAGTCGACTCCGACCCCGCGGCCCTCGCCCGGCTGAACGGACGCCCCACGGCCGACGGTTCCGCCCCCGTTCACCTCACCGCGGAGATCGCCCAGCTGAGCAGAGCCGACCTGGTCATCGAGGCGGTGAGCGAGGACGAGGCCGTGAAGAGCGAGCTGCTGCACCGCCTGCACACCCTCTGCGCCGACGGCACCCCCGTGGTCACCACCACGTCCTCGCTGCCGCTGACCCGGCTGGCGGTCGCCTCCGGCCGCCCCGCGGACACGATGGGGCTGCGCTTCCTGATCCCGCCCTGGCCCCAGGGACCGGTCCAGGCCCTGCGCACGCCCATGACCTCACCGGACACCGCCGTCGCCGTCGACGAGCTGGTCGCCCGGCTCGGCCTGACGCCGGTGGCCGTGGACTCCCGGTGCGCGGCCGACGCCACCGCCCTGGTGTACGCGTACCTCAACCGAGCCATGACCCTGTACGAGCGGGGCGAGGCGGACCGGCACGACATCGACACCGCCATGCGCATGGGCTGCGGCCTGCCGTTCGGGCCACTGGAACTGCTCGACCGCATCGGTCTCGACACGGCGCTGTCCGTCCTCACCGGCCTGTGGACCTGCACCGATGACGACTCCTTCGCACCCGCACCGGTGCTGACCCGGCTGGTGCGCCAAGGGAGCCTCGGCCGCAAGAGCGGACACGGCTTCTACGCGTACGACGCCGGCCGGCCGGCCGAGCCCCACCGCCCCGCAGAGCCCCACCGCCCGGCCGGTCTCCCCGCCGCACCGGCCGATGTCCGTCGCGTCGGCGTGGTGGGCTCGGGAACCATGGCCCGCGGTATCGCCGAGGTCACGGCCGCGGCGGGCTTCCCGACGGTGCTGGTCGCGCGCGACGCGGACAAGGCGTCCCAGGCCGTGGCGCGGATCGGCGAGTCACTCGTGCGGGCCGTCCGCCGGGGCAGGATCGGGCCGCAGGCGAAAGCCGCCGCGCTGGATCTGCTGGTCGGCGCCGACGACGTGGGTGCGCTGGGCGACTGCGACCTGGTGATCGAGGCGGTGGCGGAGGACCTCGACGTCAAACGCGCACTGTTCGCCCGGCTCGGTGCGGTGTGCGAGCCCGGTGCGCTGCTGGCGACCACGACGTCCAGCCTCTCGGTCACCGCCTGTGCCGAGGCATCCGGACGCCCCTCCCGCGTCCTGGGGATGCACTTCTTCAACCCCGCCCCGGCGATGCGGCTGGTGGAGCTCGTCCGCACCGACGCCACGAGCGACGAGGCCGCCGCCACCGCGCAGGCCGTGTGCGAGCGGCTCGGCCGGACGACGGTGCACTGCCGGGACCGCGTCGGCTTCATCGTCAACTACCTGCTGTTCCCCTACCTGGGGCGCGCCCTGAACCTGCTGAACCGGTACGACACGGACATCGCGGGGATCGACACGGCGATCGAGCGGGGTTTCGGCCATCCCATGGGCCCGTTCGCCCTGCTGGACGCCATCGGACTGGACGTCTCACTGGCCATCCAGGCCGAGTTGTACAAGGCGTTCGGGGAGCCGGACTTCATGCCGTCGCCCGTGCTCGAACAACTCGTGACGGCCGGCTGGTTGGGACGCAAGAACCGGAAGGGACTGAGATCGCAGTGAAACTCTTCAGGACGAGGGGGCGGGGCGGTGGGTGAGCCCGTGGTTGCCGGCGGAAGCGCGGTTGAGCAAGAACATGGCGGACGCGGTGAGGCTGTTCCCCAGCATGCTCCACCACGGGCTGTGGTCACTGCCCGTCCGGACGGCGTGAGGGAGAGCGGCGTGCAGCACAGGTTCACCGACAAGGTCGCCCTGATCACCGGCGGCGGCTCCGGGCTCGGCCGCGCCACCGCGGTCCGGCTCGCGACCGAGGGCGCCCGGCTGGTCCTGGTCGACGTCAACGAGCGGGGCCTGGCCGACTCCGTGGTGGAGCTGGGGGAGGCCGCGCCCGGCACGGAGGTACGGACGGTCGTGGCGGACGTCAGCCAGGAGGCGGACGTGGCACGGTACGTGGCCCGGACCGTCGAGCACCACGGCCGGATCGACTGCTTCCTCAACAACGCGGGAGTCGAGCCGACGCAACGGCGCACCGAGGACATCGGCCACGAGGACTTCGCCCGGACCATCGCGATCAACCTCGACGGCGTGTTCCTCGGCCTGAAGCACGTGCTGAAAGTCATGCGCGAACAGGGTCACGGACGGGTGCTCAACACCGCGTCGCTCTTCGGTATCCGCGCCAACGGCCTGGGATCCGACTACCACGCCTCCAAGCACGGCGTGGTCGGTCTGACGCGTAACGCGGGCGTGGAGTACGGCCGGTACGGCGTCACCGTCAACGCCATGGCCCCCGGCACCATCCTGACCCCGATGCTGGAGAACCACCTGGACGCGCTTCGCCGGCACGCCCCGGAGGAGATCGACAAGGCCCTCGACAGGATTCCAGCGCAACGGTTCGGCCGCCCCGACGAGGTCGCCGCCCTGGCCGCCTTCCTCCTCTCCGACGAAGCGTCGTACATCAACGCGACGGTGGTGGCGATCGACGGCGGCCGCTCCGAGCGGGCATGAGGGTGACGGGGCGGCCAACGCAGGCCGCGGCCCAGGGCCGAGGTCCGCGACCCGCTCTCCGCAACTGGCGTCCTCTGACAGCAACCCGAGGCCGTCGCGCCGTCGTGAAGACGTAGCCGGAAACGACTCGGCGTTGTGCCCGTACGCCCATGCCGAGTCTGCCGGCCGGGGAGCCGCCGGGTGGGTGTGCAAGCGGTCTTCGGCCGGTACGCGCAGTGTCGCCCAAACCGTTTTGCCGGGAGCGGCCAAGCGGGGCGCGACGCCCCAGTCGTCCGCGAGGGCGGCGACGAGGTGGAGACCCCGGCCGGACTCGGATGCGGGGTCGAGAGCCGGGGGAGTGGACGGGGGCTGTCTCTCCGCGCGGGTGTCGGTCACCTCGATGCGGAAGGTGTCCTCGGCCAGGGTGAGTTGGAGATGGAAGTCCCGGCCGGGGACGTGGCCGTGGCGTACGGCGTTGGCGGTGAGTTCCGCCGTGATGAGGGTGAGAGTCTCGTTGACCGAGGTCGCATAGGGGTGGCCCCAGTCGTCCAGGCGGTGCGAGACGAGTCGGCGGGCGAGGCGGGCGCCACGTGGGGTTGAGGTGAAGCGCATGGCGAACTCGCGTTCGGGTACGAGGTGCTGTGGCATATGCCCGTTCGGGGGAGTTGCTGACTTCATGGGGTCAACGGTTGCGGACTCTGCGTAGCGTTGACCAGGAGCGACGTGCTGACGGGTGTGGGCTGTACACGTCGGCGGTGCGCTTGTACGTGGTGTCGGGCGTGACCGGTTTCCGGGCCGTGCGTTGGGCGTGCGGTGTCCGGTGACTGATGGTCGTACGGGAGGAGTCGCGGCGTGAACGACGAGGTTCAGCAGCCGGAGTACGAGTTCGGGACGGGCATGCTGTGCGTGTTCGGGCGGCAGTTGAAGCTGTTTCGCGAGCGGGCGGGGATGGACCGCGCGAGGCTCGGGTCGCTGACTGGATACTCGGCCTCGACGATCGCGTCGTTCGAGCAGGCGAGACGTATTCCGCCGCCGAAGTTCATCGACCAGGCCGATGACGTGCTGGAGGCGGCTGGGGTGTTGAGCGCGAGCAAGGAGGAGGTGGCTCGGGCCCAGTATCCGGCGTTCTTCCGGGACGCGGCCAGGTTGGAGGCCAAGGCGGCAGCCCTGCATGTGTACGCGACGAAGGCAGTTCCAGGGCTGTTGCAGACGGAAGATTACGCGCGAGCGGTGTTCTCCATGTGGCGTCCGCTCCTGGACGAGGAGACCATCAATCAGCGGGTCGCGGCTCGCCTGGCACGCCAGGAGATCTTCTCCCGGACCCCGATGCCCACCATCAGCTTCGTCATCGAGGAGTTCGTTCTGCGCCGACCCCTCGGTGGACGGACCGTGATGCAGGGCCAGTTGGAGCAGATTCTGCTGTACGGGCATCGGCGCAACGTGGAAATCCAGGTGATGCCGATCGAGCGGGACGAGCATGCTGGGTTGGAAGGCCCCTTCACCTTGATCGAGACGCATGATGGGCAGAGGATCGCCTACGTGGAGGCGTACAAGGACAGCCGTCTCTACACGGAGCGGAGGCAGGTACGGGAGATCGAGGAGCAGTACGGCATCCTTCGGGCCCAGGCCCTCACTCCGCGCGAGTCGCTGGCCCTCGTCGAGAAGTTGCTTGGAGAGAGATGAACGCCCAACAGCTCATAAAGCCGGTACCTAAGTCGGCCTGGTTCAAGAGCAGTTACAGCACGGGCTCGGGCGGCGAATGCGTCGAGGTCGCCACCCGCCCCGGCAGGGTCCACGTCCGCGACTCGAAGGACACAACACGTGCCGCACTGACCGTAGAACCCACGGCGTGGACCACGTTCGTAGAGTTCGCGACACTCTGACAGCGGGACTGCCGATGGTCCCGGCCTCGTGTTCAGATCGGACGAGTGAACCGGCCTCATCTATGGCGTGATCGGCGGGCCGTTCCGCGCATAACCACGTCACGCACGGTGCCCCCGCTCCATCCTCGGAGCGGGGGCGCCGCTGTCAGCGGCCCTCGCCGCCCGCATCACCTGGCTGGAGCCGGGGTTCGACCCGGGCACGAGGGGGAGGGCGGGCACACCGAGGGAAGCGAAGGGTGAAGGGGGGCGGGCCGGGCTCGGCTCAGAGCTTCACGACGACCGCGCGGTCGGCGCACAGCTTGCGCATGTCGTCCGGTCGCCAGATGGAGAGTGTGACCGGTAGTGGCCCAGCAGCCGCCCCTCCTCCGCGTGTGAAGGCGTGAAGGCGTGAAGGCGGTACTTGACCATCACCCGCCAACGGTTGTCGGCCTGTTCGGATGATGGTTTGATCACGCCGTGGGTTGCCTACATGCTTCGACGTGCCCGCTCTTCCCCCATCTCAATGAGAGTCTGGAGGGTTGGCGCACCTATTACTGTGACAACGAGGCCAACTGGCGCGGTTGCGCGCGCTATCAGGTGTCACTCACCGGTGAGCGGGTGCCGATCACCCTGCTGCCGAACGGACGGCACGCCCGTCATCTGGCGCCGAGACCCGCACGCACCGCTTCCGCCGCGCGCGGCCCCGCCGAACAGCCGTCGGCGACTCCGGAAGAGCCCGAACGGGGCTGGTGGGCCCGGCTGGCCGAGTGGATGAAAGGCAACGCATGACCGACTACTGGCCCTGGTGGGCGGGTGCTGTCGGACTCGCCGTACTGACCATCGGCTACACCCTCGCAACCGATCGGTCGTTCGGAGTGTCGGGGGCATGGGAGCGAGTGCTGCACTGGCGCCGCGAAGCCGAACTGGAGCGCAGGGAAGCCGAGTTCGCCGACGAACGGGCTCTTGTCGCCGCCCTCGGCGCGGCCACCGCCGAGCACTTCGGCACCGCCCCCGCCCCCATCGCGCCCGTGCCCCCTGGGCCAGCCGCCGTACCGGTCACGGACGGACGCCGCCGCGACGCGCACCCGCGCCCCGCTCCGCTGGTCACCCAGGCCGTCCTGCTGGTCTCGATCTTCGTGGGCGGACTGATCGCCGCCGTCACCTCCGGGCGGTTCCACATCCGCTTCGACATGGGCGCAGGCTACCGGCACCTGGTCACCGGCAACCCGGTCGCCATGGTCGCCCTGCTGTTCGCGGGAGGCGTGCTGGTCGGCTTCGGCACCCGGCTGGCAGGTGGCTGCAGTTCGGGGCACGGGCTCAACGGCTGCGGTCGGCTCAGCCCCGTCAGTCTCGTCGCGACAGCGACGTTCTTCGGCACCGCCGTCGCGGTGTCGTTCCTCCTGTGGAAGGTGATCTGATGCGTACCAGGGGCGGAGTCCTGCTGGCCAATCTCCTCACCGGGCTGGCTCTCGGCTTCACCGTGACCAGTATCGGGTTCGGCGACTACGCCGAGCTGAACCGCATGTTCACCTTCCAGGACCTGCGGATGTTCCTCTCCTTCTTCGGCGCTGTCGTGATCATCGCGAGTGTCTTCGCCCTGCTGCGGGTGCGCCGGGTCGCAGGCCGCCGCCTCCACGCCGGCGTCGTCCCCGGCGCGGTCCTGTTCGGTATCGGCTGGGCGATCTCCGGCGGATGCCCGGCGATCCCGATCATCCAAGTCGCCAGTGGTTACCTGCCGGCCCTGGTCACCATCGCCGGCATCGTCGTCGGGGTCAGGCTGTGCCGCTGGGCCAGTGGCCGGCACATCTTGCGTGTCGACAGAGGCTCCTGCGAAGGGTGAGCGGCGGGCGGGATTCGCCCCTGCGATCCGGACGGGCTCCTCACCGTGCCGCTCGACTCCGGGCACACCGGGCTGTTCGTCGTCCTCGACGTGGTGGAGACGCCGCAGCGGGGCCGGCAGGACGCCGGGAGGACCGGCGCCAACTCCGACGCCGGTCCTCCCGTCTTCCGTCCGCGACCGTCAGGACAGGGGAGCGCCGTCAGCGGTGTCCTGCGTGCTGTTTCTGCCGGTCAGGCGTTGGCGGAGCACCGCGAACACCACCACGGCCGCGGCCACCGCCGTGGACAGGACCACCTGGTCGCGGCCGCCGCCGTCTGCGGTGTCGGTCAGCATGTAGCCCAGGACGAAGGTGATGAGGGCGATGGTCGCCCAGGTCAGGTAGGGGTAGAGCCACATCCGGACGACCAGCTTCTCCGGCGACTCCCGCTGGATGATCTTGCGCATCCGCAGCTGGGAGAAGCAGATCACCAGCCAGACGAACAGGGCGATCGCGCCGGAGGCGTTGAGCAGGAACTGGAAGACCGTGTCGGGCCAGAGGTAGTTGAAGGCGACGGCGACGAAGCCGAAGACGACCGAGGCGAGGATGGCCGCGCGGGGGACGCCGCGTCCGGTGGTCTGTCCGAAGGCGGCCGGGGCGTCGTTGCGGCGGCCGAGCGAGAAGGCCATGCGCGAGGCGGTGTAGAGGCCGGAGTTGAGGCAGGAGAGCACCGAGGTCAGCACGATGGTGTTCATGATCTGCGCGGCGTGCGGGATGCCGATGGAGCTCAGGGCGGCGACGTACGAGCCGTCCTTGAGGATCGCGGGGTCGTCCCAGCGCAGCAGCGAGACCACGACCAGGATCGAGCCCAGGTAGAACACCGCGATCCGCCAGATCACGCTGTTGGTGGCCTTGGTGACGGCGGCCCGCGGGTCGGCGGTCTCGCCGGCCGCCAGGGTGACGATCTCGCTGCCCATGAAGGAGAAGACGACCATCAGGACGCCGGTGAGGATCGCGCCGGGCCCGTTCGGCAGGAAGCCGCCGTGCGCGGTGAGGTTGGACAAGCCGCTCGCCGGGTGGTCGGAGCCGGGCAGCAGCCCGAAGAGCGCGAGGCCGCCGATCACGATGAACGCGGCGATGGCGACGACCTTGATGCCGGCGAACCAGAACTCGAACTCGCCGTAGGAGCTGACCGAGGCAAGGTTGGTGGCGGTGAGGACGGTCATGACGATCAGGGCCCAGCCCCACTGGGGGACGGCCGGGATCCAGCCCGCGAGGATCTTGGCGCCGGCGGTCGCCTCGACGGCGAGCACCACGACCCAGAAGAACCAGTACAGCCAGCCGATGGTGAAGCCGGCCCAGCGGCCGAGCGCGCGGTCCGCGTAGGCGGAGAACGAACCGGAGGTGGGGTTGGCCGCGGCCATCTCGCCGAGCATGCGCATCACCAGGACGACGAGGACGCCGACGAGCGCGTAGGAGACGAGGATGCCGGGGCCGGCGGCGGCGATGCCGGAGCCGGAGCCGACGAACAGGCCGGCGCCGATGACACCACCGATCGCGATCATCGACAGGTGGCGGTTCTTGAGTCCGGCCTGCAGGCCGCCGGACTCGGTGGGAGCGGATTTGGGGAGGGTTGTGGTCATCTCGACATCCAGGAGAGAGAGCGGACAGGGACGACGGACCTGGGTGCCTGGAAATTAGTTCAGTACGATCGAAAAGAACAAGACTTGTTTAACTGTTCACCTTGCTCTATTTTTCAGGCACCCGTCAGCACCCGGTTAAGGTGGCGCCGTGGTGAATGCAGCGGGCAAGTTCGGCCCCTACAGCGGTTGGGACACCCGTGTCCTGGCCGGTCGGGGCCCCACGGGAGCGGAGCTCGTCCGGTCCCGGATCGCCCTGCGGGTGCGTCTGAGGTCCGTGTCGCCGGGAGACCGGCTGCCGGACGCGGGCGTCCTCGCCGAGGAACTCGGGATCAGTGAGATCACCGTGCGCCGCGCGCTGGAGGCCATGTGCCAGGACGGCCTGCTCGACCGCCGCCGGGGCCGGGCGGGCGGGACCTTCGTCGCGGCGGACTGGGACACGGTCGTCGCCGTGATGCACGACGACGACGAGGCGGCCTCACTGGACGCCTTCCATCTGCTGCTCGAGTGCGGGCTCGTGGCGCACACCGCGGGCGAGGTCCCGGACGGCCGGCTGGAGGGGCTGCGGGCACTGGTCGAGGAGATGGACCTGGCCGTCGACCCGGCACGACTGCTCGAACTGGAGACCCGCTTCCACCTCGACCTCGCGGAGACGCTCGGCGGCGCCGGGATCCGCGAGTTCGCCGCCGACCTGCTCGGCCGGCAGTGCCTGGTGCGGCCCGCCCCGGACCCCGCGGTCGTACACGCCCGCAACCGCTGCCACGCCGACCTGCTCGACGAACTCACCCGTGGCGCCATGGACCCGGCGGTACGAGCGGTGAAGGCCCACCGGTACGCCGGCCCGAGCTGACCCGGTCTGAGAAGGAGTTGTCGCCATGCCTGACCCCCGACCTGTCGGACCGTCGTCGACGTCGGGCCCCGCCGGCGGCACGCCCCAGCGGCTGCGTGGCGGCGTCCTCGGCATGGCGGACATCGCCGCCGCCACGATGGCCAACGTCGGCCCGGCCATGAGCTTCTTCTTCGGCTTCGCCTTCCTGGCCACCACGGCGGGCGTCGCGTCCCCGCTGACCATCGTGGCGGCGGGGGTGGCGGTCGCGCTGTTCGGCAACACGCTGGCCGAGTTCTCCCGGGCGCACCCCTCGGCGGGCAGCTTCACCACCTTCGTGGGCAAGACCTTCGGGCCGGTCAGCGCGGTGACGACGGCGTTGCTCGCGGGACTCGGCTACATCATCGCGATGGCCTCCGTCATCGCGATCTCCGGCGGGTTCATGCAGATCACCCTGCACCACTACACCGGCGTCGACCTGCCGTGGATCATCTGGACACTGCTGCTGACCGGCCTGTCGGTGGTGCTGATGCTGCGCGGGATCGTGGTGTCCACCAAGTGGGCCGGCTACTTCTTCGGCGTGGAGATGCTGGTACTGGTCGTGGTCTCGGTCGCGGCGATCGTCGAGCACCGGGGCAACCTCTCCGCGGCCCCGTTCCTGCCCTCCCACCTCACCCACGGC
This sequence comes from Streptomyces sp. NPDC050121, assembly GCF_044460385.1. Taxonomy (NCBI): domain Bacteria; kingdom Bacillati; phylum Actinomycetota; class Actinomycetes; order Kitasatosporales; family Streptomycetaceae; genus Streptomyces; species Streptomyces sp. NPDC050121. The sequence continues at coordinate 48,011 of NZ_JBITJV010000043.1, forward strand.
GTCAAGGGCCTCGCGGCGGGCTTCCCGCTGGCGGTGTACCTGTTCATCGGCTGGGAGAACTCGGCGGCACTGGCCGAGGAGACCGAGAACCCGCGGCGCAACGTCGGCCGCGCCGTCTTCTCCTCCGTCGCGATCATGACGGTGAGCTACATCCTCTTCTCCTACGCCACCGTGACCGGCTTCGGCTACGACGTCCAGCGGCTCGGCGACTCCCGGATCCCGTTCATCGACGTCGCCCAGCACACCCTCGGGGCGCTGGCGCTCCTCGCCTACGTCGGCGGCCTGACCTCCACCCTCGGCGTGCTGATCGCCGGCATCAACTCCCAGGCGAGGCTGGTGTTCAACGCCGGACGCGAGGGCCTGCTCCCGTCCTTCTTCGGGTACGTCCACCCCACCCGCCGTACGCCGAACAACGCGATCGTCACCTTCGCGGCCACCGCGCTGCTGATCATCGCGGGCTGGGGGCTGGGGCATGTGCTCGGGAGCGGCGGTCAGATGAACCCGGTGGTCTTCTTCGCCGAGTCCTCGAGTCTGGGCGCCATCCTGATCCTGCTGGTCTACCTCGCGTCCAACATCGCGCTGCCGCTGTACTACCGCAGATACCGGCCGCAGGAGTTCCGGATCGTGCGGCACGTGGTACTGCCCGCCGTCGGCGCCCTCGCCGTTCTGATCCCCCTCTACTACCTCGCCAAGCCCGGTCAGCCCGCCCCCTACAGCTGGTTCCCGTATGCGGCACTGGCCACCCTCCTCGCCGCCGTCTGCTACGCGACCCTCCTGGTCAGACGCGACCCGGGCCTGGCCGAACGCGTCGGGTCGGTCGTCGCCGACGCGGAGTGAACACGGCGGCCCGGACAGGGTTCACTTCGAGTCACGCGGGCCGGTCCCCGGTGCTCCCCAACGACCGCTCCGCCACCCGTCCCAGATGCCGTGCGAACACCGCCTCCGCCTCCGGCGTGAGCGTCCGTAGGGCCACCAACGCCGTGATGACGACATCGCACAGTTCGGCCTGGACGTCCTCCCAGGTGTGGGTGGTGCCCTTGCGGGGGTTCTGGCCGGTCGCGCCGATGACCGCCTGGGCTACCTCGCCGACCTCCTCCGACAGCTTCAGCATGCGCAGCAGCAGGGCCTCTTGGCCGTCGTGCGCCCGGTTGGCGTCCAGCCAGGTCCACAGGGCGTCGACGGTGGGCCAGAGGTCGGCCGGGGTGGCGGGGGTGGCAGGGGTGGCAGGGGAGGTGGGGGAGGTGGGGGAGGTGGGTGTGGGCTGCTGGTTCTCGATGCTCATGGGCGCAGCCTGTCAGCTCACCCCGGCAGCCGGTGGCTACTCCTCGAACAGGGCCTCCTGCTCGCCCTGCTCGCGCCGCCGCAGCCGTTGGCTGCGCAGGCCGATGATCACCGCCGTGGCCGCCGCCGTCGCGCCCAGGGCGGCCGGGACCATCCAGCCGCGGTCGACCAGATGGCCGAGGGCGTGGTCGAGGGAGAGGCGGCCGGGGCCCGCGACGGCGAGGCCCGCGGCGGCCAGGCCGAGGGAGGCCGCGTGCTCGTAGCCGCCGCTCGCCGCGAAGAAGCCGTTGGGGGCGTGCACCGCGGACGCGCCCGCCATCGCGCCGGCCGCCGCCGCGCCCGCCGCCGGGGTGGCCAGGCCCAGGGCGAGGAGCGTGCCGCCGCCCGCTTCGGCCAGGCCCGCCGCCGTCGCACTCGCCTTGCCCGGCTCGTAGCCGACGGACTCCATGAACTGGCCGGTGCCTTCCAGGCCGTGGCCGCCGAACCAGCCGAACAGTTTCTGCGTGCCGTGGGCCGCCAGCACTCCGCCGGTGCCCAGCCGGAGCAGCAGCAGTCCCAGATCACGACGGTCGTAACAGGTCACGGTGACTCCCTGAGGCAAGGCGCGGGCGACAAAGGCGTGGGCAGCGGTCGACAGCGGGCAACGAAAGAAAACAGTCCCCTCCGCGTTTCCACCGTCGCACCCTTCACACCCGTCCGGCCCGTCCTGGACGCCGTTCGAGTGGCGGCGGTCGGGTGGCGCCGTTCGAGTGGCGGCGGTCGGGTGGCGGCGGGCGGACGGCGGTGTGAGTGTGGCCGGCATGACGATTCAGACCGCCAAACTCAGCGACCCGGCCGTCCGCGCCTTCGTCAGCGCCGTCAACGCCCATGACGAGGAGGCCTTCCGCAGCCTTCTCACTCCCGGCGCGACCATGTCGGACGACGGCTCCGACCGTGATCTCGTCCAGTGGATCGACCGGGAGATCTTCTCCTCGCACGGCCACATGGACGTCACGAAGGAGATGGCCGGCGGCCGGGCGCTGATCGCCGACTACCGCAACGACACCTGGGGCGAGATGCGCACCAGGTGGAGCTTCACGGTCGAGGACGACGGGCGGATCTCCCGGTTCGAGACCGGGCAGGCTTAGCCGCCGCCCGAGCCCCGCACCGTCTACCCCTCGCCGTCCACCCCTCGTGTACGGTCCCGCAGTGCACGCATTCTCGCGCTCCTCCCCGCGTCGGTTCCCGCGTCTGTCTCCGCGCCCGTCCCCGAGTCTGTCTCCGCGCCCGTCCCCGAGTCTGTCCCCGAGTCTGTCCCGGCGTTCTCTGCTGGCGTTCGCGGCCGCCGCGCCGCTGGGCGCACCGTCGACCGCGCCGACGAGCCGTCCGCCGCTCGCCGACGGTGTCCAGGTCGACGGGGGCAGTCCCCTGCCGGAGAAGCTGACCGCTCGGGCCTGGCTGCTCGCCGACCACGACAGCGGCGAGGTGCTCGCCTCCTACCGCGCGCATCTGCGGCTCGCGCCCGCCTCCACGCTGAAGATGCTGTTCGCGGACACCCTGCTCGGCAGGTTCGAGCGCACCGAGCGGTACACGGTGACCGACGCGGACCTGGCCGGTATCCCGTCCGGGTCCAGCCTCGTCGGCGTCGAGGCCGGGGTCACGTACACCGTCGAGGAGTTGTGGCAGGGCGTGTTCCTGCGCTCGGGGAACGACGCCGTGCAGGTGCTGGCGCGGATGAACGGCGGGGTCGCGAAGACGGTCGCCGAGATGCGGGCGAAAGCGGCCGACCTCCAGGCGCTGGACACCCATGTCGTCAGCCCCGACGGCTACGACCACGAGGGCCAACTGTCCTCCGCCCACGACCTCGCCCTGTTTGCCCGGCACGGGCTGCAGAACGCCGACTTCCGCGCCTACTGCGGCACGCGGAGCGTCCGCTTCCCGGCCGGCGGCGGCAAGACGGTTCAAATCGAGAACACCGACCGGCTGCTGGCGGGCACGAACGGGGTGACGCCGTATCCGGGGATGATCGGCGTCAAGAACGGTTACACAAGTAACGCCGGTAACACGTTCGCCGGTGCCGCGACCCGCGCCGGGCGCACTCTCGTCGTCACCGTGCTGCATCCCCGCAGCGGCCACAACGCCGTCTACGAGGAGACGGCCGCGCTGCTCGACTGGGGCTTCGCGCAAGGGAGTTCGGCACGCGCGGTGGGGATGCTGGCCGAGGCGTTGAGCGAGGGCGGGGCGCGGGTGTCGTCCTCCGGCGAGGTCCCGCATGCCGGGGCACGGGCTTCCACGGCGGACGGCGGCGGATCGGGTGGCCCGGGTGGCTGGGGCGTGCTCGGCGGCGCCGGGGGAGTGGTGGCGCTTGCGGCGGGCGGGGCGTACGCGCTGCGCAGACGCCGCACCCGTGAGACGGCGGCCGCCGGGACCGCGGCCGAGACCTCGCCCGGGACCGCGCCCGAGACCTCGCCCGAGACTTCGGCCGAGGCGTCGGCGGAGGTTTCCGAGAAGAAGTGATGGTGCGGCAGCCGTCCCACGGCCCCAATGCGTACCTCGCGGTCCCAGCGAGGTCACCCCCACGCGGGGCCGTGGGACGGCTGCCCTTCCCCCCTCGGTATGGCTTACGGTCGCTCCTTGCGGAACTTTCGTGTCCCAAGTGTGAAGTTCTTGTGCAGGAGAGTTGAGCATATCTCCGTAACCGGCCGCAATGGGGCGGACATCCAAATTCCGCTTGTGAGCCGTCAGCCCCGGCCCACATACGGCATCGCCGTCGCCAGTACGGTCGCGAACTGCACGTTCGCCTCCAGTGGCAGCTCCGCCATGTGCCGCACGGTGCGGGCCACGTCGGAGACGTCCATCACCGGTTCCGGTGCGACCTCGCCGTTGGCCTGCAACGCGCCCGTCTGCATCCGCGCCGTCATGTCGGTCGCGGCGTTGCCGATGTCGATCTGGCCGACCGCGATGTCGTACGCCCGCCCGTCCAGGGAGAGGGACTTCGTCAGGCCGGTGAGGGCGTGCTTGGTGGCCGTGTAGGGCGCCGAGTGCGGGCGGGGCGTGTGCGCGGAGATGGAACCGTTGTTGATGATGCGTCCACCTCGCGGCTCCTGCTCCTTCATCTGCCGGTACGCGCCCTGCGCGCACAGGAACGCCCCGTTGAGGTTGGTGTCGACGACGTGCCGCCAGGCGTCGTGGGGAAGGTCCTCGAAGGGCACGCCGCCCGGCCCGAACGTGCCCGCGTTGTTGAACAGCAGGTCCAGTCGCCCGAACCGCTCGCGCACGGCGGCGAAGAGGGCCGTCACCTCGTCGGGGCGTGAGACGTCCGTCCGTACGACGAGACTCGTGCCCTCGGGCGCCAGCGCGGCCGTCGCCTCCAGGGTCTCGGTGCGCCGGCCCGCCAGCGCCACCGACCAGCCCGCGCGCAGCAGTTCCACGGCGACCGCGCGCCCGATGCCGGAACCGGCGCCCGTGACGACCGCGATCTTCCCCTTGAGAGCTGCTCGTTCAGCAGTTTCCTTGGCGTTCATGGGGCCGCAGCGTACGGCAGCCCGCGCCCGCGCCCGCGCCCTCGGATCCGGCATGCGGAACTCGCACGTCCGCCATCCGACTGTTGTGTACGCGCCAACCAGATGCCTCACCCGCAGCACGCCAGTCCCCGCACACCCCCGAACTCCGCGCCACCGCACGTCACTTGGGCCGTCGTCGCTTCCTCGCCGGCACCGCGGCCGCCGCCGCGCTCGCCTTCACGGTGAACCTGCCCGCCGCCGAACGCGACCCCGCGCAGCTCACCGCCGACCCCTTCACCCTCGGCGTAGCCTCCAACAGTCTTACGGGGCCGGCGGCCAGACGTCGCCCCAGTCCGTGTCACGGGCCGCCCGGTACAGCTCGCCGTGCTTCTTCGTCACCGTCGTACGGCTCAACTGCTCCTCGGCCTCGCACAGGTCGAGGAGCACCTGGCCCTTGCGGATCTGCGGCCGCCGGACCACCCGGGCGGGGGCGGGCGACACGGGGAAGCGGGCGGCCGCGACGTAGCTGAACTTCTCGTCCTCGTAGGGCAGCGAGCCGCCCTTGACCTGCCGGTGCAGGGAGGAGCGGCTGACCCGCGCCGAGAAGTGGCACCAGTCCGTGCCCGGCACGATCGGGCAGGCCGCGCTGTGCGGGCAGGGCGCGGCGACGTGGAAACCGGCGGCGATCAGCCGGTCACGGGCCTCGATCATCCGGGCGTAGCCGTCCGGCGTGCCCGGCTCGACGATCACCACGGCCTGCGCGGCCGACGCGGCGGCGTCCACGAGGGCGGCACGGTCGGGCGCGGCCAGTTCGTTGAGGACGTAGGAGACGGTGACGAGGTCCGTGGGGTCCAGCGTGAGCGCCGAGCCGATGCGGGCGCGCTGCCAGCGGACGCCGCGCAGAGCCGGGTTCGCGGCGGCCACCTCGCGGCCGAGGGCCAGGGCGGGCTCGGCCCAGTCCAGGACGGTCACCGGGCGCTCGCCCTCCCAGGTCGCGTTCACCGCCCAGGTCGCCGCGCCCGTCCCGCCGCCGACGTCGACATGGCTGCCCGGCGTCCACTCCGGCGCCGCCCGCGCGAACGCCTCCAGCGCCGAGCACACCGCCTCGAAGGTCGCCGGCATCCGGTACGCGGCGTAGGCGGCCACGTCCGCGCGGTCGCGCAGGATCGGCGCGTCCGTGGGGGTGGCGCCCCGGTAGTTGGCGATGAGCCGCTCGACGGCCTGCGCGGCCTGCTTGGGCGGCAGCCCGTCGAGGAGGTCTCCGAGGGCGGTACGGAGAGTCTCGGCAGCGGATACGGAGACGTTCACCTGGCGATTATGAGGCACCCGGCATCGGTGTCGCCCACACCGAGGGCTACGCCCCCAGGCCCCCAGCGCCCCGGGCCGCCAGCGCCCCAGGCCCCCAGCGCCCCGGGCCGCCAGCGCCCCGGGCCGCCAGCGCCCCGGGCCGCCAGCGCCCCGGGCCGCCAGCGCCCCGGGCCGCCAGCGCCCCAGGCCCCCAGCGCCTCGGGCCCGCAGGCCCCAGCGCCTCGGGCCCGCAGGCCCCAGCGCCTCGGGCCCGCAGGCCCCCAGCGCCTCGGGCCCGCAGGCCCTTAGCGCCCCAGGCCCCCAGCGCCCAGTACCCCAGTACCCCAGGCCCCTAGCGCCCTGTCGGCCCTGAAGGGGCCTCGTCCTCAAACTCCGCCAGAGGGGGCACCCCCAATGGGCCGGCTATCGCACCGCCATCGCCATCCGCGTCCCCACCAGTGCCCGCGGTCCGTTGTCAGGCGCCCTGCGTACCGGGTGGACCGTGTTCGCCAGCAGGACCACGAACGTGTCCGTCGCCGGGTCCAGGACCAGCGATGTGCCCGTGAAGCCCGTGTGGCCGGCCGCGCCCTCGCCGGCGAGTTCGCCCATGAACCACGGCTGGTCCACCGCGAAGCCCAGCCCCGGCGGGGTCAGCAGGAGTTCCACGAAGTCGGGGCCGAGGATACGGGCGGGACCGTACGAGCCGCCCGCCAGCAGGGTCCGGCAGAACACGGCCAGGTCGCGGCCGGTCGAGAACAGGCCCGCGTGACCGGCCACTCCGCCCAGCGCCCACGCGTTCTCGTCGTGCACCACGCCCCGCAGCATCCCCCGGTCCACCCTGGCCCACGGCCGCCGCTGGTCCTCGGTCGCCGCCGCGCCGGGGCAGGGGCCGAAGCCGGTCGACGTCATCCCCAGGGGGCGGGTGATCCCCTCGTGCACGAGGACGTCGAGCGGGCGGCCGGTCAGGCGTTCCAGGAGCTGCTGGAGCAGCAGCATGTTCAGGTCGGAGTACAGATACGCGCCCGGTTCGCCGATCGGCGCCTCCGCCCGCAGCCGTTCCAGCCGCTCGGTGTCGTCCGCGCAGTCGTACAGCGGCAGCTCGGGGCGCAGGCCGGAGGTGTGGGTGAGGAGCTGGCGGACGGTGATGTCATGGGCGGCGGCCGCGTGGAAGTCGGGCAGATAGGCGCCGATCCGCGCATCGATGCCGAGGGTGCCGCGCTCGATCTGCTGCACCGCGGCGACCGACGTGCACAGCTTGGTGAGGGAGGCCAGGTCGAACGGCGTGTCCACGGTCATCGGGACCTGAGCCCGCGGCGGGAGCTCCACGCCCGCGTCCGTCGCCGGGTCGTACGCCGAGTAGCGCACGGCCCAGCCCGCCGCCTCCTCGACGGCGATCACCGGTCCGCGCCCGGCGACCACCACGGCGCCCGCGGCCCAGGGCCGGTCGCCGGTGGTGAGGTCCACGACGTCGCGGACGAGGAGCCGCGTCTCCTCGGGGTCGAGCCCCGCCCGTTCCGGTGTGTCGACGCGCAGTCTCGGTGCGCTCAGCTCTCCGCTCCTTCCGCCCCCGTGTTCGTCCAGGGACGGCACATAATCACGAAGCAGGCCAGGGCCACCACCGCGGCGGCCAACTGGACGACGGCCATCGGGACGGCCGTGTGCTCGCCGGCGATCCCGACGAGCGGCGAGGCGACCGCGCCGATGAGGAAGGACGACGTACCGAGGAGCGCGGAGGCGGAACCGGCGGAGTGCCGCACCCGCAGCAGGGCGAGGGTCTGGGCGTTGGGCAGGGTCACGCCCATCGCGGACATCAGCACGAACAGCGCGGCGGCCACCGGCGCCAGGCCGACCTCGCCGAACACGCCCGTCGTCATCAGCAGCAGCGCGGCGGCGGCCAGCGCGACCACCGTCAGCCCGGCGGCCAGCACCCGGTCCAGCCGGACCCGGCCCACCAGCACCTTGCCGTTGATCTGCCCGACCACTACCAGCCCGACCGAGTTCACGGCGAACAGCAGACCGAACGTCTGCGTGGAGGCGCCGTAGATCTCCTGGACCACGAACGGGGACGCCGAGATGTACGCGAACAGCGCGGCGAAGGCGAAGCCGCCCGTGAGCATGTAGCCGGTGAAGGGCAGGTCGGACAGGAGCCGGCGCATCGAGCGCAGGGCCTCGCCGACACCGCCCGCATGCCGGTCGGCGCTGTCCAGCGTCTCCGGGAGCCTCATCCACACCACCCCGGCCAGCAGCAGCCCCACCGCCGTCAGGACCACGAACACGCCCCGCCAGTCCGTCCCCCGCAGAATCTGCGCGCCGATCAGCGGCGCCACCACCGGGGCGACCCCGGAGATCAGCATCAGGGTGGAGAAGAACCGGGCCATCGCCACGCCGTCGTACAGATCGCGTACGACGGCCCGCGCGATCACGATGCCCGCCGCGCCCGCGAGTCCCTGCAGCAGCCGGAACGCGACCAGCACCTCGACGGTCGGCGCCACGGCACACAGCGCGGTCGCCACCACGTAGACGGCGAGTCCGGTGAGCAGCGGGCGTCTGCGCCCCCACCGGTCGCTCATCGGGCCGACCACGAGCTGCCCCAGCGCCATCCCGGCCAGGCACGCGGTCAGCGTGAGCTGCACGGTCGCCGCGGGCGCGTTAAGGGAACGGGTGACCTCCGGCAGGGCCGGAAGGTACATGTCCATCGACAGCGGGGGAGTGGCGGTCAGACCGCCCAGGACGAGCGTGACGAGCAGCCCGGCCCGACGCCGCGCAGACAGCGGCGCCTTGTCCGTGCCGGTGTTCTTCTCGGTGTTCCTGGTGTTCCTGCGTGCGACGGCCGCTCGCGAAGCCTCCGGTATCGCCCCACCCTCCGGCATACGGCCGCCCCTCCCTCTCCGATGTCTTCGCCACCTATGCTCTCAGCTCGAACGGACTGCTGGGACGGCACGAGGGCGGGCAGGGTATGACGACGGACACGGTGCGTTGGGGAATCCTGGCGACCGGCGGGATAGCGGGCGCCTTCACGGCAGACCTGATCGACCTGCCCGACGCGGAGGTCGTCGCGGTCGCCTCGCGCACCGAGCCTGCCGCGAAGGCGTTCGCCGAACGGTTCGGCATACCCCGCGCCTACGGCGACTGGTCCCTGCTCGCCGCCGACGAGGACATCGACGTCGTCTACGTCGCCACCCCGCACGCCGCCCACCGCACCGCCGCGGGCCTCTGCCTGGAGGCGGGGCGCAACGTGCTGTGCGAGAAGGCGTTCACGCTGAACGTCCGCGAGGCCGAGGAACTCGTCGCGCTGGCCCGCGGCAACGGGCGCTTCCTGATGGAAGCCATGTGGATGTACTGCAACCCGGTCATCCGCCGGCTCAAGGCCCTCGTCGACGACGGCGCGATCGGCGAAGTCCGCACCGTGCAGGCCGACTTCGGCCTCGAAGGCCCCTTCCCGGCCTCGCACCGGCTGCGCGACCCGGCCCAGGGCGGCGGCGCCCTCCTCGACCTCGGCGTCTACCCGGTCTCCTTCGCCCACCTCCTGCTCGGCGAACCGTCGGGCATCGCCGCCCAGGCCGTCCTGTCCGCCGAGGGCGTCGACCTGCAGACGGCGCTGGCGCTGTCCTGGGACTCCGGCGCGCTCGCCGCCCTGCACTGCTCCGTCACCGGCGGCACGGGCACCACCGCCTCCGTCACCGGTTCCCGCGGCCGCATCGACATCCCGGCCGGGTTCTTCCACCCCGACCGCCTCGTCCTGCACCGCGCCGGCCGCGACCCCGAGGAGTTCACCGCCGACCCGGCCGACGGCCCCCGCACGACGTTCCGTCACGAGGCCCGCGAGGTCATGCGCGCCCTGGGGGCCGGCGAGACGGAGTCCCCCCTCGCCCCCCTCGACGGCAGCCTCGCCGTCATGCGCACCCTGGACGCCGTCCGGGAACGGATCGGCGTGCGCTACCCGGGAGAGAACGCCTAGGACCCGTCCGGCACACCGGGGCCTCGCGCCCGCTCGGTGGTGTCGGCGGTACCGTCGGTCCATGGTCACCCAGTCCGGAAAGCCGGCCCCCGACACCACCCGCCGCAGCGAGCGGTCCCGGCGTGCCATCTACGACGCGGCCCTCGCCCTCGTCGTGGAGGTCGGCTACCCGAAGACCACGATCGAGGGCATCGCCGCCCGCGCCGGCGTCGGCAAGCAGACCATCTACCGCTGGTGGGGGTCGAAGGCCGACGTCCTGCTGGAGGCGTTCCTCGACCTCAGCGAACAGGCGGCGCGGGACGCGGGCACCGCGGAGCACGAGCCGTACGTCATCCCCGACACCGGCGACCTCGCCGCGGACATCAAGGGCGTCCTGCGGGCCACCGTCGACCAGTTGACGGATCCCAGGTTCGAGGCGCCCTCCCGGGCCCTGGCCGCCGAGGGCGTGGTCAACGCGACCGTCGGCCGCGAGTTCACGGCCAAACTCATGGAGCCGTCCATCCAGTTGTACGTCGACCGGCTGCGCTCCGCGCAGGAGGCCGGGCAGATCCGCGCCGACCTCGACCCGCGCATCGCCCTGGAGTTCTTCATCTCCCCGCTCGCCCAGCGCTGGCTGCAGTACACCGGCCCGATCACGTACGAGTACACCGACACCCTCGTCGACTACGCCCTCCACGGCCTCGCACCCCGCTGACCTGAGGCACATCGGTAGCTCTGGACCCACCCGTCCCGCCCCGTCCCACCTGCCCCGATTAACGACTTCGCACCCCCGATGCGCAGGATGGCGGGACCATGAGGCATGCTGTCCGCACCAGCGAGGCGAGGGGACAGATGAGCGCGGAGTTCGACGGCCGGACCGGTTTGTGGGGCAAACTCTCTCGTCGGCTGCGCGGAAGCGGCCCGACCGAGGCCGCCGACGAAGGCGGCCGTGAGGCCCTGCTGCTCGCCGCCGCCGAAGCGGGACTCCCGCTCGCGCCCGCCGCCCACCCGGCCCCCGGCTACGGATGCTCCTGCGACCGGGTCGGCTGTCCGACCCCCGCCCGGCACCCGGTGTCCTTCGCCTGGCAGACGCAGTCCACCACCGACCGCGCCCAGATCGAGCGCTGGGCCCGCCACCAGCCGCAGGCCAACTTCATCACCGCCACCGGCATGACGCACGACGTCCTCGACGTGCCCCTGGAGGCGGGCGCGCAGGCCCTGGAGCGGCTGCTCGGCTCCGGCACGGAGGTCGGCCCGGTCGCCGAGAGCGACGACGGCCGCATGCTCTTCTTCACCCTCACCCGCGGCACCCCCGAGGACGAGGACGAGTGGTGGCCCTGCGAGTTGGACTGCCGCCCCGAGACCATGGACGAACACCCCGGCCTGCGCTGGCACTGCCGGGGCTCCTACGTCCTCGTACCGCCCGCCCGCCTCCCCGGCGACGACGCCCGCTCGGTCCACTGGCTACGCGGCCCCGAGCACCCCCTGCCCGACCCCCTGACCCTCCTGGAAGCCCTGACGGACGCCTGCGCGCGGCACGCGGGCCAGGACGATCCGACGGCGGCTTGGCCAACTCGCCTTTAGGGGCGGCTCATTCACCCTTCGCTGCAGTCAGCCCCTCCAGCCGGCTGAGCACGGAAACCTTCCCCTTCGCCGGGTCCAGAGCGACCCCGCTGGCGACGAACTCCATGGTCAGCGACTGCTTGACCTCGCCGGTCGTCAACGCCTGCACGTTCCTGTTCGAGGTGGGCACCGTCGCGCCCGCCGCGGCCGTCTGTTTCATGTAGTGGTGCGTGGTGAAGAACACCAACGCCCCGCCGTCCGCGGTGCGCACCGCCAGCGGCGCATAGTCGCCCTCGGTCAGCTGCTGGTCGATGTACTGCGTGACGAGCCCCGGCTTGATGGCGTTCTTCGCGCGGGTGTCGCGCATGGCGTTCGTGTACGCGCCGTCCGCGAAGGAACCCTTGCCGCTCTGCAAATAGGCCGCGTAGTCCTTGCTCAGGTCCTCGGGCGGCAGCGCCAGCCCGGCGGTGTCCGCCGGCACGGCCTCGGCGACCCCGTCCGCGTCCGTCTCGAACTTCGGTACCGAGCCCGGCTCCACCAGCGTCAGATACGTCGCCTGCCAGGGCTCCGCCATCTCGCCCCGGGTGAACACCATCAGCCAGCGCGCGTTGCCGCCCTTGTTGCCCTTCGCGTCGGCGATGAACCAGCGCGGCCAGCCCGCCTTCTCCACGATCGTGTACTTCACGTCCGACAACACCAGTGGCGTGTGCTGCGGGTTGCCGTCCGGGCTGTTGACGTGCCCCGCCTTCAGCCGCGCCGCGTCGATGACCCCGAGGGCGCCGGTGGTGTACTCGGCGTCCAGGGAACTGTCGTACGCCTTGTCCGCCTTGTTGTACGCGGTCGTGAACTGCTCGATCGCCTTGACGGCCTCCGCCTTCGTGGCCGCGGGGAGCACCTCGCGTTCCCCGTGGACCACCACACAGCCGCTCGCGGTGAGCGAGACGGCCGTGAGCGAGGCCGCTATGAGTGTGTACCGGTCACGCCTGCGGAGCCTTCGAGTCCCTCGAACCCCGCGTGTCAGGCTGCGTTCCCTGGTCATCAGGTGACTTCACCTTCCCCTTCCCGGAGGCGAACCCTACCGGGGCGAGGAACAGCGCGAGCGTCGGGATCAGGTACAGCAGCCACACCGTGACCTGGAGGACCGTCGGGTCGGGCTGGAAGTTGAACACGCCCTTCAGCAGCGTGCCGTACCAGCTGTCCGGCGGGATCGTGTCGCTGATGTCGAACGCCCTGTCCGTCAACCCCGGGACCCAGTCGGCCTCCTGGAGGTCGTGGAAGCCGTACGCCAGCACGCCCGCGGCCACGACGACGAGCATGCCGCCCGTCCAGGTGAAGAACTTCGCGAGGTTGATCCTGAGCGCCCCGCGGTAGAACAGCCAGCCCAGCAGCACGGCCGTCGCCAGGCCGAGGGCCGCGCCGATGAGGGGGCGCGGGGTGCCGTCGCCGGCCGCGTGGACGGACGTCCACACGAACAGGGCCGTCTCCAGTCCCTCCCGGCCGACCGCGAGGAACGCGGTGGCGACCAGCGCGCCGGTGCCCATCGCGAGGGCCGCGTCCAGCTTGCCGTGCAGCTCCGACTTCAGGTGCCGGGCGGTGCGCCGCATCCAGAACACCATCCACGTCACCAGCGCGACCGCGATGATCGACAGGGAGCCGCCGAGCGCCTCCTGGGCCTTGAACGTCAGCTCCTGCGAGCCGAATTCGAGGACGCAGCCGAAGGCCATCGCGATGGCGACCGCGATGGCGATGCCGGTCCACACCGGCTTCAGCGCGTCCCGGCGGTCGGTCTTCACCAGGTAGGCGATGAGGATGCAGACGACGAGGCTGGCCTCCAGGCCCTCGCGCAGTCCGATCAGGTAGTTGGAGAACACGGGCTACGCCTCCTTGGAGAACAGCGTCCGGCCCCACCAGTCGTTCTTGTCGCGGACGCCCGGCGGGACGGCGAAGACCGCCGAACCCACATGCTGGATGTACTCGTTGAGCGCGTCGGTGGCGAGGTTGCGCTGGACGCGGATGAACCCCTCGCGCACGTCACGCTGGTAGGCGAGGAAGAACAGGCCCGCCTCCAGGCGCCCCAGACCGTCGGTGCCGTCGGTGAAGGAGTAGCCGCGGCGCAGGATCGTCGTCCCGTGGTTGGAGTCCGGGTGCGCGAGCCGTACGTGCGCGTCCGGCTTCATCGCCTTCAGGAACGGCTCGTCGCGCTCCTTCGCCTTGCCGACGGGAGCGCCCTCGCCCTTGTCCCGGCCGAAGATGTCCTCCTGCTCCTGCAGCGGGGTGCGGTCCCAGGTCTCGATGTGCATGCGGATGCGCCGGGCGACGAGGTACGAGCCGCCGACCATCCACTGCGGGCCGTCCTTGTCGCCGACCCACACGAACTTCTTCAGCCGGTCCGTCTCCGTGCCCGCGATGTTGCGGGTGCCGTCCTTGAAGCCCATCAGGTTGCGCGGGGTCTGCGCGTCGGGCGTCGTGGACGACGTCTTGCCGAAGCCGAGCTGCGACCAGCGGATGACGACCTTGCCCATGCCGATCCGGGCCAGGTTGCGGATCGCGTGCACGGCGACCTGCGGGTCGTCCGCGCAGGCCTGCACGCACAGGTCGCCGTTGCTGCGGGCCGCGTCGAGCGCGTCCCCGGCGAACTGGGGCAGGTCGACGAGGGCCTCGGGACGCATCTCCGCGAGACCGAACTTCTTGAACAGCGACGGCCCGAAGCCCACCGTCAATGTCAGCCGGGACGGCTTGAGGCCCAGGGCCTCGCCGGTGTCGTCCGGGGGCGCCTCGGCGAGGCCGCCGAACGCGCCCTCCCCGACTGCCTTCCCGGCCGTCATCCGGCGGGCCGCCTCGGTCCACTCCTTCAGCAGCTGGACGAACTCGGCGCGGTCCGCGGTCGTCACGTCGAACGCGGCGAAGTGCAGCCGGTCCTGGACGGGCGTGGCGATGCCCGCCTGGTACGTGCCGTGGAAGTCGACGGCGGCGCCGGTGTCGGCGGCCGTGGGGTCGACGTCGTTGCCGGTGCGGGTCATCGCGACCGCGCCGCCGGCCGCGGCGGCGCCGAGCGCGAGCCCGGCCCCGCCCCAGCCGATCAGCGACCGCCGGGACGGAACTCTGCTCTGGTTCTGCGACATGTCCGTGGTCCCCCCGGTCACTTCGCCACGGCGGCGGCGAGCTTGGACAGCGGCTCGGCGAGCGCGTTCACCGCGTCCGAGAGCCCCTTGCGGTCGGCGGCGCCGACCTTGTCGTACGAGGTGAACTCGTACGACGTCGTGTTCGGCCGGTACTTGTCCAGCAGCGTGTTCAGCGCGGCGAACTGCTTGTCCAGCTCGGTGACCAGGGCGGCGTCGTTGTCCTTGGCGACCGGCTTCAGCAGCTCGTACGCCTGCTGTGCCCCCTCGACGTTGGCCTTGAAGTCGACCAGGTCGGTGTGCGAGTAGGTCTCCTCCTCGCCGGTGACCTTGCCGGTGGCGACCTCGTCGAGGAGTTCCTTGGCGCCGTTGGCCATGGAGGTCGGGGTGATCACCGCCTTGCCGACCCGCTGCTTCCAGTCCGTCAGATCGGTGACGAGCCGGTCGGCGAGGGTCTTGTCCTCGGCGGTGAGCTTCTTGTCCTGCCAGAGGGACTTCTCCAGGCGGTGCCAGCCGGTCCACTTCTGGCCGGCTTCCAGGCCGTCCGCGCGGGTGTCGACCAGCGGGTCGATGTCACCGAAGGACTCCGCGACCGGCTCGGTGCGCTCCCAGCCGATGCGGGAGGGGGCGTAGGCCTTCTTCGCGGCCTCGATGTTCCCGGCCTTGATCGCCGCGACGAAGGCGGCGACCTTGGGCAGCGTCTCGTCGGCCTGGGTCTGCGCGTAGGAGCGGTAGGCGGCGACGGCCTTGTCCAGGCGGGGGTCGCGCTGGGCGGCGGAGCCGCCGGTGACCTTGAGGTCCTGGCGGATGCCGTCGCCCTTCATGCCGGGCTTGCAGGCGATCCGGTAGGCGCCGGCCTTCACCTCGGCGGTGACCCGCTGCTTGGTGCCGGGGCCGATGTTCTCGCGCTCGCTGACCACCCGGTCGTCGGGGAAGAGGAGGTAGACCTCGGTGACCTTGGAACCCTTGTTCTCGATGGCGAGTTCGACGTGCCCGGCGGAGATCTCCTTCTTGGAGGTCTCGCACGAGGAGTCGGTGGCGGTCACGCTGATGACACGGTCGCCGTCTTTCGCGTCGCTCTTCGAGGTACACCCGGTGACGGCGGTCAGTGCGGTCACGGCGGTGACGGCGGTGACGACGGACAGTCTGGCGGCTCGCATTCGGGCTCCCAGCGATGGCTGAATATTCGCGTGACACGACTCACAGGGTTGGTGAGCCTCGCCTAACTTATCCAAGGCTTACCTGCGTAATACCCGCCCGTGCCGTGATTCACCTCTCATGGAGGCCGCAAGGGAACGGCTCGATCACGGTGGCTCAAAGCGGACCCCAAGGGAAGGTCAAAGGACATTCAAGGATCCCGCTTGGGGTGACGAGTGCTTCAATTCCCCGGTGACTGATTACGACGTGCTCCGCGTCTTCTGCGCGCCGAACGGCGGCTACGGCAACGAACTGGCCGTGGTCCGCGAAGGCTCGGTGCTGCCGGACCGCGAGGACCGGCAGGACCTCGCGGCCAAACTCGGCTTCAGCGAGACGGTGTTCGTCGACGACCCCGAGCGCGGGGTCATCGACATCTACACGCCCACCGTGCGCCTGCCCTTCGCCGGCTACCCGTGCGTGGGCGTGGCCTGGCTGCTCGACGTGCCCGAGCTCGTCACCCCGGCCGGCGTCGTCGGAACCCGCCTGGACGGGGAGTTCACCTGGATCGAGGCGCGCGCGGAGTGGGCCCCGCCGCGCACGCTCCGCCAGTACGCCACCGCCGCCGAGGTCGACGACCTGTCCGTGCCGCCGCCGGGCGAGTGGGTGTACGCCTGGGCCTGGGAGGACGAGCCCGCCGGCCGCATCCGCGCCCGCGGCTTCCCCGGCCGCGACGACGGCATCGACGAGGACGAGGCGACGGGCGCGGCGGCGCTCCTGCTCACCGAGCGCCTCGGCCGCGCCCTGAACATCACCCAGGGCGCGGGCTCGCAGATTCTGACGGCTCCACAGCCCTACGGATGGGTGGAGATCGGCGGCCGGGTGTTCCTGGAACGCTGAACTCTACGACCGATTGCTGGCGATTGTGGTGTTTTGGGAGGCTGTGCGGGTGGTCCGGGCGTGTGCGGGCGGGGGTCGGCGGGGGTGATCGGGGACCTTTGGGCGTGACCACTGAGGTCCCGTGAGAGGAACGCCATGCGTATCCGTTCAGTTCTGGCCGCAACCGTCCTGGGCATCGCCCTCGCCGCCGCCGGCGCGACGACCGCCACCGCCGACGAGGGCGCCGGCCACCACCACTCCGACGAGGGCCGCGGGTACCACCAGTCCGAGGAGGGGCGCGGGTGCAAGGAGTCCGACGAGGGTTCTGGCCACCGGCACTACTTCGACGAGGACAAGGGCAACTGCAGCCCGTACATCGGCGCGGTCAAGACGTCCTCGGCCGACATCTTCCGGGCCGGCGAGCACTGCCACCTCATCTGACCCGGCACCGGGCTCCCTCGCCGCGGAGCGACGGGGCCCGGCCCGCCCGCCCGCGAAGCCCGCTCACGCCGAGAGCGGGAACTCCTCGCCCAGGGCCCTGAAGACCGCCGTGTTCAGCACGAAGGCCCGCTTGCACTCGCTCACGATCCGCTGCTTCTCCAGGTCGTCCGCGCGCACCCCGTCCAGCAGCCTGCGGTAACCCCGCTTGAACGCCGCCGGGTTGCCGATCCCCTCGAAGACGTAGAAGCGGACGCCGTCACCCCCGCGCTCGAAGCCCCAGGTGCGCTCCGCCCTGTCGCGGATGATCTGCCCGCCGGAGAGGTCGCCCAGGTAGCGCGTGTAGTGGTGGGCGATGTACCCGCCAGGCCACCGCTCGGCACACTTCCGAACCCGCGCCGCGTACGCCTCGGTCGCCGGCAGGGCCGAAAGGCCCGTCCGCCACCCGGCGCCCCGCAGACGCGCCAGGTCCCGCGCGAGCGAGCCGAGCCGGAACAGCTCCGGCCGGATGAAGGGCCCGGCCACCGGATCCGACGCCAGCCCCTCGGCCCCGGCCTCCAGCGCCTCGTACACGAACCACAGCTGTTCGGTGTAGCGCGTGTAGGCGTCGACGCCGAGCCTGCCGCCGAGGAGACCGCTCATGAACGGCGAGGTCTCCGCCGCCAGGTGCTGCTCGTGGGACGCCGCGCGGATGACCGTCGAGAAGGAGTCCACAGCGCCTCCCGGCCGACGCCCGCCGACCCGCCGCCGACGATCGCCGGAACTTGCCGACACTCTGTCGGTAAAAGTCTACAAGAGAAAGCCCGCCCCGGCAGGGCGGGCGCTCTCCGGCCGACGATCACGGCAGGGTCAGAATCTCCGCCCCCGTCTCCGTCACCACCAGCGTGTGCTCGAACTGGGCCGTCCGCTTGCGGTCCTTGGTCACCACGGTCCAGCCGTCGTCCCACATGTCGTAGTCGTGGGTGCCGAGCGTCAGCATCGGCTCGATCGTGAAGGTCATCCCGGGCTGGATGACGGTCGTCGCGTGCGGGCTGTCGTAGTGCGGGATGATCAGCCCGGAGTGGAACGACGAGTTGATGCCGTGACCCGTGAAGTCACGGACCACGCCGTAGCCGAAGCGCTTGGCGTACGACTCGATGACCCGGCCGATGATGTTGATCTGCCGGCCGGGCCGGACCGCCTTGATCGCCCGCTCCAGGGACTCCCGGGTCCGCTCCACCAGCAGCCGCGACTCCTCGTCCACGTCCCCCACCAGGTACGTGGCGTTGTTGTCGCCGTGCACGCCACCGATGTACGCGGTCACGTCCAGGTTGACGATGTCGCCGTCGCGCAGCACCGTCGAGTCCGGGATGCCGTGGCAGATGACCTCGTTGACGCTGGTGCACAGGGACTTGGGGAAGCCGCGGTAGCCCAGGGTCGACGGGTAGGCGCCGTGGTCGCACATGTACTCGTGCGCGACCTTGTCGAGCTCGTCGGTGGTGACCCCCGGCGAGATCAGCTTCGCGGCCTCCGCCATCGCCTGCGCGGCGATCCGGCCGGCCCGGCGCATCGCCTCGATCGTCTCGGGCGTCTGCACCTCCGGCCCGGTGTACGGCGTCGGCGCGGGCTTGCCGACATACTCGGGGCGACGGATGTTTCCCGGCACGGAACGGGTGGGGGACAGCACCCCTGGAACGAGCAGCGACTGGCCAGACATGGCGTTGAGTCTAACGAGCGTCCATGGGGGAACATGTCGGTGGCGAGAGGAGCCGTCATGCCCCTGTTCAAGAAGCGGACCGTCGGCAAACCGGGTGAGTGGTACTACTGCCTGGAGCACAAGAAGGTCGAGGAGGGGCCGGACTGTCCGGGCAAGGACCGTTTCGGCCCGTACCCCACCCGCGCGGAGGCCGAGCACGCGATGGAGACCGCCCGCGAGCGCAACCTCCAGTGGGAGAACGACCCCAAGTGGCACGACACCCCGACGGGCGGCGGCGCCACGGACGACGACTGATCACCCGTCCACCGGCTCACAGGTCCACGATTGGCGACCCCGGGGCCTAGGTCACCAAGGGGGAGGCGGCGGCGCCGTCAGACGCTCGGCGAGATGGGTGAGGCGGTCGGCGAGGCGGCGGCGCCTTCTCGTCGGCGGCAACGTTTCGCCGGCGGCCGCGCTCACCAGGTGCTGCACGGTGTCGAGGTCCAGCTCGGAGCCGTCCGGCACGGGCAGCGTCTCGTGAGCCAGGGTCGTCAGGTCCCCCTCGCCGGGGCCGAGCGCGAGGATCGTGACACCGGCCCGGCGGGCGTCCGACACGCGTTCGAGCAGCGGTGCGTCCCCCGCCGGCGACGCCACCAGCAGCGTCTCGCCCCGCCGGGCCGCCTCGATCCGGCCCAGGCCCACCGCGAGGTGCGCCGGGTCCGAGGGGCGCGCGTCATGCCGTACGAGCGTCGGCGCGAGCTCCGGCGTACCGGACCAGGCGGCCTCGTCCACCAGGTGCGCCGCCAGATGCCATGGCTCGTACTCCGCCGTCCCCACCAGCAGCAGCCCACCCCCGTGCGACACCACCGACCCCCGCAGCACCGCCCCGAACCTCCGGGTGGCCCCCAGCCACTCGGTCCCGGCGAGCACCTCACGCAACAGCGCGACCCGTACGGCGTCCATGCGGCCGCATACTGCCCCAATCGGCCACCGGGGGCGGACGGTTCGCAGCACCTTCACCCGGCGTGGCGAAAGGGCACCCGACACGCCCACGTAAGGTCGGCCCATGACCTCTACCGACAGTGCACACAACGCGCCCGCGGCAGCCCCGGCGAAGGCCCCCGCCAAGGACCCCTGGGACCTCCCCGACGTCTCCGGACTGGTCGTCGGCGTGCTCGGCGGGACCGGCCCGCAGGGCAAGGGCCTCGCCTACCGGCTCGCCAAGGCCGGCCAGAAGGTGATCATCGGCTCCCGTGCCGCCGACCGCGCCCAGGCCGCCGCCGACGAGCTCGGGCACGGCGTTGAGGGCGCCGACAACGCCGAGACCGCGCGTCGCAGCGACATCGTGATCGTCGCCGTGCCCTGGGACGGCCACGGCAAGACCCTGGAGTCCCTGCGCGAGGAGCTGGCCGGAAAGCTCGTCGTGGACTGCGTCAACCCGCTCGGCTTCGACAAGAAGGGCGCCTACGCGCTGAAGCCGGAGGAGGGCAGCGCCGCCGAGCAGGCCGCCGCCCTGCTGCCGGACTCCCGGGTCGCCGCCGCCTTCCACCACCTCTCGGCGGTCCTCCTCCAGGACCCGGAGATCGACGAGATCGACACCGACGTGATGGTGCTCGGCGAGGAGCGCGCCGACGTCGAGATCGTGCAGGCGCTGGCCGGCCGGATCCCCGGCATGCGCGGCGTGTTCGCCGGGCGGCTGCGAGGCGCCCACCAGGTGGAGTCCCTGGTCGCCAACCTGATCTCTGTCAACCGCCGCTACAAGGCCCACGCGGGGCTGCGCGTCACCGACGTATGAGCGCATGGGGGACACTGGTCGCAGCAGCCCCGCAGTGTCCCCCGACAGGAGCCGACCGACATGCCCCGCCTCGCCCTCTACACCCTCGTCGTCTGCGTCCTCGCCGTGGCCGCGGCGGTCGTCTCCTTCGTCCAGGGCAGCTTCCTGGGCATCGTGTGGGTGCTGCTCGCCGGCCTGTCGTCCAACATGACCTGGTACTACGTGAAGCGGGACAAGGCGCGCAAGGCCGTCGGGGCCGACGTCACCGGCTGACCGCGCAGAAGTCGTTCGTGCCCTCCCAGAAGCGGTACAGCGACTGAGCACAGTACGTCACCAACTACGTATCCTGCGCAGTATGATGCTGCCTTCTGGAGGGGGAGGGCACCGTGCCTAAGGCTCTGCGCGGGCTGCGCGCTATCCGGCTGTCTGTGCTGACCGATTCGACTACAAGCGTCGACCGGCAGAGGGAGGCGGCCGACAAGTCAGCGGCAGCGCTTGACCTCGACTTCGGCGAGGGGGATGGCCTCCGGGAGGCCGTAGACCTCGATGTGTCCGCCTTGAAGTTCAGCCCCTTCGAACGCCCGCAGCTAGGTAAGTGGCTTGCCCGCCCGGACGAGTACGACGCCATCGTGTGGTGGCGCTTCGACCGGGCGATCGCGTCCATGTCGGACATGCATGAGCTCGCCAAATGGGCGAAGGAGCATCGGAAGATGCTCGTTTTCGACGAGGGCGTAGGAAACGCCGGCCGACTCATCTTCGACTTCCGCAACCCCATGGATCCCATGGCGGAATTGATGATGATGCTCTTTGCCTTCGCAGCTCAAGTGGAGCGGCTGAGCACCAAAGAGCGGGTCACCGGAGCGCATGCGGCTATCCGGCAGATGAAGAACCGTTGGAAAGGGGGCCGCCCGCCATACGGTTACGAGCCCAAGCGCCTGGAGACCGGAGGGTGGACGCTCAAGCCCGACCCGACGGCCGTCAAGGTGATACAGCGCATCATCCGTGACCTCAAGGGCGACTCCTCTACGGGTGAGAAGGGGAAGTCGGCTACCGCCATCGCCGTAGCGCTCACGGCGGAGGGCATCCCGACGCCGTGGCGATACTGGGCTCAAAAACGTCAGGAACTCCGTGACGCTGAAATGGCGGGAGACGCCGATTCAGTACCCCCGAGCGACGAGCAGGCCGGCGAGGAACCCGAGAGCTCATCCCGGGGGCGCGGCTGGAACGGCGCGACTATCAAAGCGTTTCTGACTGATTACGCCATGCTCGGATGGAAGACGTACGGAGATCAGGTCGTCCGGGAGCCCGGTACCGGCATCCCCGTGACGTTCACTGACGAGCCGATCCTCACGCGCACCGAGTTCGACTACCTCCGCGAGATATTCACCGAGAGAGCACGACAGCCGGTCGAGCGCAAGGACACACACGCCATGCTCCTAGGCGTCCTCCTGTGCGACGCCTGCGGCCGGCGCATGTACCTGATGCGCCGGTCGCAGGCGCAGAACTACGTTTGTCAGACGTACACCCCAGAGGGCAAGTGCCTGGGCCCGTCATCCATTAAGCAGACGTGGGCCGAGGAGTACGTCGAGCGCGAGTTTCTGAAGCAATTCGGAGGCGTCCGGGTCCTGGAACACGAGCGGATCCCCGGCTACGACCCGGGCCCGGAGATCGAAGAGACAGAGGCGGAGTTCAAAGCGCATCTTGCGGAGCGGGGCAAGCAGAAGTCTCGGGCGGCCATCGCAGCGTGGCAGGAGCGGCACGACGCGCTGGACGCACGACTTGAGGAGCTGGAGTCGAGGGATAAGACGGAGCCGCGAACGATCGTTAAGGAAGGCTCCGTCACCTACGGGCAGATGTGGGACGCCGGCGACGACTTGGAGCGTAGGGCGCTGTTGCTGGACTGCGGTGTCGTCGTCCGTGTCAAGCGTGGAACGCGGGGAGGTTGGCGGACGCTGGACGAGTCGCGCGTCTCCTTC
Organism: Streptomyces sp. NPDC050121; assembly: GCF_044460385.1. Classification (NCBI taxonomy): domain Bacteria; kingdom Bacillati; phylum Actinomycetota; class Actinomycetes; order Kitasatosporales; family Streptomycetaceae; genus Streptomyces; species Streptomyces sp. NPDC050121. The sequence goes on from NZ_JBITJV010000043.1 coordinate 70,556, forward strand.
GACGTCACCGCGGAGTTCTTCGCCGATGCCGCCGTAGAGCCGTCTGCGTTGGCTGATGATCTAGCGAGCTGAACACGGCACGTAGAGTGCCCCGTCAGTACCTCTGACGGGGCTCTCGTCATTCAGTCGGCGGTGCGCTCCACGGGCCGGCCGGGGGCCGCTCCACTGTGGCGCGGAGCTTTCCCAGTCGCCCGGAGCCGGTCGCGGGGTGCGGCGGTTGTGCAACGGCGACCACGGCAAGGCCTGCCGACGTCGCATGCGGGCACTGGGGTTCCCCATGTGAGGCACCCTTGACGCGTCTGCCCCGTGGGCGTGATGGTCGTAGAACATTGCGCAACTCACGGGACGACGGAGGGCACCATGGCTCTACGCTCATTTGGCAAGGACCCCGAGACCAACGGCGACCACTGCCCGACCGTGTGGCTCGACGAGGAGAAGCAAGAATTCGTGTTCCAGGGATGGAAGGCGGACGAGGTGCTCCAGGCAGAAGGGCCTTCCCCCGTGAAGGTGGGCACGCGGTTATTGATCACGCGGCGAGCGTGAGTTTAGCGGTGTGGTGTCGGTGTTCGTATTCGTTGGGGCTG
>NZ_JBITJV010000044.1:0-70869 GCF_044460385.1 Streptomyces sp. NPDC050121
CCCCCCCCCCCCCCCCCCCCCCCCCCCCCCCCCCCCCCCCCCCCCCCCCCCCCCCCCCCCCCCCCCCCCCCCCCCCCCCCCCCCCCCCCCCCCCGACCCCACCCACCGCGCCGGCGCCCACCCGCACCCCACCCGCACCCCACCTCACCCCACCCCAGCCCGCTCGCCCCGACCGAAGGGACCCGCATGCCCGCCCTCACCACCACATCCGACGGCTTCCTCCTCCACGGCGAACCGTTCCGCATCCTCTCCGGCGCCCTGCACTACTTCCGCGTCCACCCCGACCAATGGGCCGACCGACTCCACAAGGCCCGCCTCATGGGCCTGAACACGGTCGAGACGTACATCCCCTGGAACCTCCACCAGCCAGACCCCGACACCCTGGCCCTGGACGGCCTCCTCGACCTCCCCCGCTTCCTCCGCCTGGCCGCCGCGGAGGGCCTGCACGTCCTCCTCCGCCCGGGCCCCTTCATCTGCGCCGAGTGGGACGGCGGCGGCCTCCCCCACTGGCTCACCACCACCCCCACCCCCGACACCACCCCCACCCCCGACACCACCCCCACCCCCGACACCACCCCCGCCACAGACACAGGCATCCGCCTGCGCACCAGCGACCCCCGCTTCACCGCCGTGATCGACCGCTACCTCGACCTCCTCCTCCCCCCACTCCTGCCGTACATGGCGGCATCCGGCGGCCCCGTCATCGCCGTACAGGTGGAGAACGAGTACGGCGCCTACGGTGACGACCCCGCCTACCTCAAGCACATCGAGCAGGCCTTCCGCTCCCGCGGCATCGAGGAACTCCTCTTCACCTGCGACCAGACCGACGGCGACCACCTCAAGAACGGCACCCTCCCCGGCGTCCTGGCCACCGGCACCTTCGGCAGCCGCGTCGACGAGTCCCTGGCCCGTCTCCGCGAGGCACAGCCCCAAGGCCCCCTCATGTGCGCGGAGTTCTGGATCGGCTGGTTCGACCACTGGGGCGGCCCGCACCACGGCCGGGACGCCGACCAGGCCGCCGCCGACCTGGACCGACTCCTCTCCGCAGGCGCCTCCGTCAACATTTACATGTTCCACGGCGGCACCAACTTCGGTTACACCAACGGCGCCAACCACCACCACGCCTACGCCCCCACCGTCACCTCCTACGACTACGACGCCCCGCTCACCGAAAGCGGCGACCCGGGCCCGAAGTACCATGCCTTCCGCGAGGTGCTCGCCCGCCACACGAAACTCCCCGCCGAGCCGGTACCGGCCCCCGCCCCCAAACTCCCGCTCACCACAGTCCAGTTGACGAACATGACCCCCCTCTTCTCACATCTCACACCCCCCGTACGGTCCACCGACCCCCTCACCGCCGACGACCTGGGGCAGCGAGCCGGATACGTCCTGTACCGCACCACCGTCCCGGACGAGGGCGCCGGTCTCCTCCACTTCACCGGGGGAGTGGGCGACCGAGCCCAGGTCTTCCTGGACGGCGCCCCCGTAGGCGTCCTGGAACGCGAGCGCTACGACGAGACGCTCCCCGTCCACGTCCCCCGCCCCGGCGCCGTCCTCGACGTCCTCGTGGAGAACATGGGCCGGGTCAACTACGGCCCCCGCATAGGCACCCCCAAGGGCCTGCTGGGCCCGGTCACCTACGCAGGCACCCCCCTCCAGAACTGGGACTGCCACCCCCTACCCCTCACACAACCCCCCACAACCACAACCGCCACTCCAACGGCGACGGCCGCAGCAGCAGCAGCCCAACCCACCTTCCACCACGGCGAGTTCGAGGTGAAGACCCCCGCCGACACCTTCCTCTCCCTCCCCGGCTGGACCAAGGGCCAGGCCTGGATCAACGGCTTCCACCTCGGCCGCTACTGGAACCGCGGCCCCCAGCGCACCCTCTACGTCCCCGCCCCCGTCCTCCGCCCCGGCGCCAACGAGCTGGTCCTCCTCGAGCTCCACGGCACCACCACCCCCGAGGCTCACCTCACCGACACCCCCGACCTCGGCCCGAAGCAGCACTGACGACCGCCCCCTCTCCCCTCGGCCTATCCTGTGGCTGACCAGCCCAGCCCAGGACAGGCCGGAAGGAAGAAGAGCCCCGTCATGACCCCAACCGCCGCCGACGGCCCGGCGACCGACGGCCCGGCGACCAAGGGCCAGGCGACCAAGGGACGCAGCCGACGCAACTTCGCCGGCGCCCGCCCCGTGATGGACGACGTCGCGAAACTGGCCGGCGTCTCCAAGCAGACGGTCTCCCGGGTGCTCAACGACAACCCGGCCGTCCGCCCGGAGACCCGGGAGGCGGTCCAGGCGGCCATGCGCACCCTCGGCTACCGCCCCAGCAGCAGCGCGCGCTCGCTGGCCAGCGGCCGCACCCGCATGCTCGGCGTGATCTCCTTCGACGCGGCCCGCTACGGTCCCGCCTCGACCCTGACCGCGATCAACGCGGCGGCGCAGGAGGCGGGCTACCTGGTGAGCTCGATCGCTCTGGACACCGCCGACAAGGACACCGTGGTACGCGCGGCGGACCGTCTCTCCGCGGAGGGCGCGGACGGCGTGATCGCGATCGCCCCCCAGCTCTGGGTGGCCCGGGCTCTCGCCGAGGCCCATCTGGACACCCCCCTGGTCGTCATGGACAACGATCTCGGCGACGGCACCCCCATGGTCACCTCGGACGCCCGCACCGGCGCCCGCAAGGCGACGCAGTACCTGCTCTCCCTCGGCCACCCCACGGTCCACCATCTCGCGGGCCCGACGGGCTGGACCTCGGCGGACCGCCGAGCGGAGAGCTGGCGCGCCACCCTCCAGGCGGCCGGAGCCGAGATCCCCGCCCCCCTCTTCGGCGACTGGAGCGCGGACTCCGGCTACGACCTGGGCCGGAAGCTGGCGAAGGACGCGACCCTCACCGCGGTCTTCGTGTCGAACGACCAGATGGCCCTGGGCGTCCTACGCGCTCTGCACGAGGCGGGCCGCCGGGTGCCGGAGGACGTCAGCGTCGTCGGCTACGACGACATCCCGGAAGCGGCCCACTTCCTGCCCCCGCTGACAACGATCCGCACGGACTTCAAGGACATTGGCACCATCTCCCTCCACACCCTCCTCAACCACATCGACACCCCCTCACCCCCCGCCCCTCCCTTGACCCTGGTCCCCGTCACCCTCCACATCCGCCACAGCACGGCCCCGCACCCCGCTGCACGAACAGGGGAAGCAGCCACGGGAACGCCGAGTCAGGCTCTTCCGAGGGGCCGCCGGCCCTCCTCGGATGCGGCTGACGGGCGTCATTCCAAGGACAACTGACTTTGCAATCGCCCTGGTTGGCGGGTGGGGCGTTGGGCGATTCCAAGCTGTGATCTGGCTTTTTGGGTGAGAGTATGGAGCGCAGGGGGTCTTGGAGACCGCCGATGTGAGGGGGGGCCATGCTGAAGATTCTGATCGCCGAGGACATGGCGATGCTGCGCAGGGCATTGGCCGAACTCCTGGCGTTGGAGGCGGACTTCGAGGTGGTGGCCGAAGTCGATCGCGGCGATCAGATCGTTCCGAAGGCGCGCGCACTGCGACCGGATGTGGCCGTCCTCGACATAGGTCTTCCCGGGATGGACGGCATCACCGCCGCCGCCGCGCTCTCCACCGCCGTACCCGACTGCAGGATCCTCATGCTCACGGGGCTCGGCAATCCCAGCACCTTGCGCCGGGCGCTGGCCACCCGCGCCACCGGATTCCTGTGCAAGGACGCCAACCCGTCCCAGCTCATCGGCGCCATAAGGGCGGTGGCCGCAGGGAAGCGGGTCGTCGACCCCCAACTGGCCGTCGCGGCACTCGAGGACGTGACTCAGCCGCTGGCGCCGCGCGAGCTGGAAGTCCTCCGGCTCGCCGCCGCGGGCGAGGGCACCGCGGCCATCGCCGGCCGTCTGTTCCTCTCCACGGGAACGGTGCGGAACTACCTGAGCAGCGCCGTGGTCAAGCTGGGCGCCCGCAACCGTATGGACGCGGTACGGATCGCCCGTGAGGGCGGCTGGATCTGACGAGTTCCGACGGGTCGCGCCGGGGACCGGGCCTGTGCTCAGTGCTCTGTGCTCTGTGCTCTGCGCTCAGTGTTCAGGCCACTGAAGCGGAATCGTGCATCCCTCTGCCGGAGGGATGCACGGGCCGGACGAGCCAGTGCTTGGGCGCGGGGTTCTTCGCCGGCAGCGGGACGACCGCCGTGAGGGAGAACCACTTCCCGTCCGTGATCTCCGCGGTGAGCCGGCCTTCCACCGCTTCGATGCGATCGCGAAGGTTGTTGAGGCCGCTTCCGGGCCGGGCGTTGCTGAACGCGGCGGCCGGGTGGCCTTCGAGTCCGTCGTTGGTCACCGTCAGTCTGACGGCGTCCTGTTCGCGGTGGATTCGGACGACGCAGGTGCCGACCCTGCTGTGCCGCAGCATGTTGGTGACCCCCTCGCGCAGCACCGTCGCCAGGGTCGTTTCGATGTCGGGCGGCAGTGGCCCGGCGCTGCCCCGGAATTGGGCGTGCACGCCCATGTTCCTGAGGGTGGCGAAGACGGTGTCGACCTCTGTGGCCAGTGACATGGCACGGTAGGTCTGTGAGACGGCCCGGACGTCGATGAACGCCCGCTGGGTGGCTTCCAGGATCTCCGTCAGTTCCTGTTGCAGACGGGCGTGCTTGGAAGGCGGCAGCCGCCGCGCCACTTCGCACTTGAAGGCGATGGTGGTCAGGCTCATGCCCAGCAGATCGTGCAGATCGCGCGAGAAGCGCAGCCGTTCGGCCTCCACGGCCATCCGGGTGAGCTCGCCGCGGGTGCGGTGGGCTTCCTGGACGAGGCGGGTCAGCTCGGAGAGCCCGAACACCACCAGGCCGGTCAGCGTGGTGGCGACGGTCCCGTACCCGAGCGAGCCACGGCCCACCCCGCTTTCCAGTATCAGCAGGCTGGACGATCCCACGATCGCCGCGAACGTCGGCCACATCCAGCGGCGGGGCAGCACGAGCAGGGCGGAGCCGGCGAGGACGCCCGGCGTGGCGAGCCAGGCATCGGCGAAGGTGAGGAACGGCAGGTAGGTGAGGAGGACCTGGAGTCCGAAGGTCCAGTACCTCAGGCGGGTCAGCCGGGGAGACAGGTATCCGAAGGAGTGGGTCAGTTGGACGCAGTAGACGAGCAACAGGGTCACGATGCCCGCGGTGAACCTGACCGGTGAGAGATGCTCCTCCAGCAGATAGACGAAGGCAACGCCGAAAAAGGCCACGAGGACCGCGATGGTGATGGCGCTGGAGGTGCCGACGGCGAGGTATCTGCTTCTCGCGTCCTCTAGTTCGGCGCGCGCACCACTGTGCTGGGCAGAACCTTGCATCTCTTCTCTTCCCCCTCGGGCGAACCGAACGAGTCAATGAGTCAGGTTGTGCCGCGCTCAACCCGCTCACGGCAAAGCGCGAGGTTGGGAACGCGTAGTCGATTCTAGCCGCTACGAGTCATTCGACTAAGAAGCTCCACGGCGTGGCTGCCGTTCTCAATCCCCTTGTGGAAGAAGATCGTTCTGGGTGCAGAAAGGTTGCTTCGTTCCGCGGAAGGAAGGGGAAGGTCTCATTCCCTTACAGATGCAGCGGCAGGGGATTGAGGTCCGCGTAGTCCGTCGGCCGGGTGAGCCGGCCGAGCGCGACGGGTACGTCGAACAGCCGGCCGGGGCCGAATCCCGCCCAGTGCGGGCGCAGACCGGGGATCATCACCTTGGCGACGGGCAGTTCCACGTCGGGGCGGGTCTGGTCGAGGACGAGTACGTCGAGGCCGTGGCGGCGCAACAGCGCGACCAGGGCGTGGACCTGTTCCGCGGCGTCGGCGGGCGGCCGCAAGGCCGCGGGCGGCCGGGTGGACCGGCGTGCCGCGGGCAGCAGATAGGGCTGGTTGGCGGTGGTGGCGTGCCGGAACCAGTCCAGGGCCTCCGGGTCGGTGCCCTGGTAGGCGGAGGTCCCGTCGGTCGTCTCCGCTGTCAACGGCGGCAGCATCTGGTTGAGTTCGGTGAGCGCTCGACGCAGCGCGACCCGGGGGTCGAAATGCGCGCCGAAGCCCAGCACGATGTCCTCGGCCGTCCTTCCGATCCGGGCCGACACGGCGGCGACCACGGGAATGCCGAGATCGGATGTGAGATCGAGGGCCCACACCGTCCTGCCGAGCTCCCTGAGGACGGCCCGCATCCGGGCGATCCACGGATCCCGCTGGTCCAGGGCCACGCCGGGCTGCCGCGTGCGGTTGTACCACCACAGTGCGACCGCGTCGCGCTCCACCAGTTCCAGGCAGCCGTGGACGACGGCGTCCTCCAGACTGGTTCCGGCGGCGGCGCCGTTGGAGGTGGCCCTGCACAAACCGGTGTCCGCGTCCGGCGCGTTGTAGTAGAGCAGACTCGTGGGCGCCAGCCGCTGCCGTTGCTCGGTCAGCGACCAGACGGGCGTCCAGTCGAGTGGGGCGTCCTCGTCGAAGGGCTCGGTCACCTGGTGGAAGGGTCCGTGCGTGCGGTTCCAGGCCACCCGGTCCTCGAACTGCCGCCGGTCGAAGAGCTGGACGCTGTCCGGGTGGACGGCCAGGGGCGCCAGCTCGCGGTAACTGCCGCGCCGGCGTGGCTCGTCGCCCTGGAAGTAGCCGCTGTACCGCTCCAGGGCCTCGGCCAACGCGCTCACCTTGGCGTGGAGTTCGGTGATTCCCTTGCCTGAGCCGGGGCTGCGCAGCGGGGTGTGGAGCGGGGGCGGCGGCCGCTCGGGGTCCCAGGGCGGCTGCGCGCCCGCGTGGAAGCAGTTGAGGAACTCCGGTCCGCGCGGCTCGCGGCGGATCTCGCCGACGAGACCGGTGACGGGGTCCACGAGGTGGCCGTAGCGCTCCAGCATCCGGTCCGGGCCGAACGTCCGGTGGCCCCCGCCGGTGGTGTCCCGGACCGGTTGGGGGGACATCACGACCGGTGCCGAGACGCGGTCGCGTACCAGCAGCGGATCGCCGCAGCGGGAGCACTGCGGGCGGCGTCGCACGGGATGGCGGCTGCTCTCCAGCGTGCGGGTGTCCAGCCGCCACAGGCTGCCCTGATCGCTGTCCCGGTGCCCGGCGAGCCACTTTCCGGCCTCGAGCAGGGCCAGTTGCATGGCCGCCGCCCGCCCGGCGGGCAGATACGACGGACGGTGCGCGGCCGGCCCGCTGTGCCCGAGCCGGTGCTGGACGTACGCCTCGCCGCGTCGGCGCAGCCGGAGCCGGTCCGCGAGACAGCTCCAGCAGGGGCCGTCGCCGGGGGAGAAGAAGGGCCCGATCCACAGGTGGGTGCCGCTGGCCCGTACGGGCAGCCAGGTGCGTCCCGCGGCGCGGTGCTCCGCGTCCAGGGCGCTCAACCGCGGATCGAGATAGTCGTGGCACAGCGCCAGGGTCAGGTCGGCCGGCTCGCCGGCGGGCGCGGTGCGCAGCCCCGCCGCCGACACGGCCTCGTGCAGCGCGCCTCCCGCGTCCTCGGTGAGGTCGACCGGGGCCAGGAGTGCGTCCCGGCCGCCGGCGGGCTCCGACTGAAGGCCGGTGAGCGCCCAGTAGGCACGCTCGGGGCCGTCGGGCCCGTCGGGTGGATAGGCATGGAGCAGGCCCGCGTCCAGCAGCCTGGTCACGAGCCGTTCGGTGCTGTCGCTCGACAGCCCGGGCGCCGCGTCGGCGACGATACGGGGCAGATCACGGCTGCCGTCGAGCAGTGGCGCCAGCAGGGCGACCTGTGCTCCGCCCAGCGTGGTCACCCGGTCCTCCGTCATCAGGAAGACGGGCTCCCCCGGCACCGATTCGACGCGCAGATGCGGTGCGAACCCCAGCCGGGGGAGCCCGTCGCCCGGGACCGGACGGCTCATCGAGACGTACGACCGCCGTCCATGGCGGACGGGGTGCCGGTGGAGGAGGTCCAGCAGATACAGATACGGCCGTCGGGGATCTGTGCGGAGTCGTCGCCGAACTCGGTGATCACGAGATCGTCGATGGACCTGGCCATGTCCGCGTCGCCGTCCGCCAGGGGCGTGATCCGTAGCATGTGTGCTCCTTGTCGCTGTGGACTGCCTGCTCCGTGGGGTGCGTCGGACCCGGTCAGGCCCTGCGCAGCGCCGCCATCCTTTCGGGCCGGGCCGCGGGGGTACCAGTGTGTCCAGCACAGGGACCATATGAGGTTTACATATCTTGCGCATACGTTTCTCATATGCCTGCCCGGGTCCACGGCACTGGTTGGCGGCCGAAGGGGCCAGCGAGACTCCATGGGCATGGAGCTCTTTGCGGTGCTCCGCCGACCACATGGGGGAGAAACATGGACATATGGTTGCTGGGACCGCTGACGGCCGAAGTGCGGGGCCGTTCGATCGTGCCGACCGCCGCGAAACCCCGCCAGATCCTCGCGCTGCTCGCGATCCACGCCAATCGGGTCCTGCCCGTCTCGACCCTGATGGAGGAGATCTGGGGCACCGAGCCGCCGCAGAGCGCGTTGGCGACCCTGCACACGTACATCCTTCAGCTACGCCGTCAGCTCACCGCGGCCTACGGTTCCGACGCCGGGGTGTCGGCCAAGGACGTCCTCGTCACCCAGTACGGCGGCTACTGCTGGCAGGCGCCCGCGGACGCCGTCGACGTACCGCGCTACGAGCGGCTGGTCGCCGCGGGAAGCGTTGCCGCCGCCGAGGACCGGCAGGAGAAGGCATCGGCGTACTTCCGTGAGGCGCTGGCGCTGTGGCGCGGATCCGCGCTGGTCGACGTGCGGATAGGGCCCGTACTGAGCATCGAGGTGGCCCGTCTGGAGGAGAGCAGGCTCGGCGTGCTGGAGCGGTGTCTGGAGGCAGATCTGAGGCTGGGACGCCATGCGGAACTGCTGGCCGAGCTGATCGAGCTCACCGGCCGTCATCCGCTGCACGAGGGCCTGCACGCCCAGTGCATGACGGCGCTGTACCGGGCGGGGCGCTCCTGGCAGGCCCTCGACGTCTACCAGAGGCTGCGCCGCCGGCTGGCGGAGGAACTGGGGCTCTCGCCGTCCCCGCGCCTGCAGCGTCTGCAACAGGCGGTGCTCGCGGCGGAGCCGTGGCTGGACGTGCCCGGGTGCGGGGAGGACGTGATGTTCGACCGGATGATCGGCTGACCGCCCCCGGGCGGCTCAGCCGTTCTTGGCGACGAACTCGACGATGGAGTCCCGCATGTAGTCGGTCATCTCCTCGGTGATGCCCGGGTAGACCCCGATCCAGAAGCTCTGCTCGGTGATGATGTCGGAGTTGCGGAGATCTCCCGCCACCCGGTGCCGGGTGCCGAGATACGCCGGGTGCCGGGTGAGGTTGCCGCCGAACAGGCGTCGGGTGCCGATGCGCCGCTCCTCCAGGAAGGCGATCAGGTCGCGGCGGGTGTAGGTGGCGTCGGGCAGCACCGTGATGACGAAGCCGAACCAGCTCGGGTCACTGCCCGGCGTCGCGGTGGGCAGCAGCAGACCCGGGACGTCCGCGAGCCCGTCGCGCAGCCGCTGCCAGTTGCGCCGCCGGGCCCGGCCGAACTCCGGAAGCTTCTCCAACTGGCTGAGCGCCAGGGCTCCTTGGAGGTCGGTCGCCTTCAGGTTGTAACCGATGTGCGAGAAGATGTACTTGTGGTCGTAGCCCTTGGGGAGGTCACCGAGCTGGTAGTCGAACCGCTTGAGGCAGGTGTTGTCCTCGCCGGGCTCGCACCAGCAGTCCCGCCCCCAGTCGCGGAACGACTCGACGATCCGGGCCAGTTCGAGGTTCTTGGTCAGTACGCAACCGCCCTCGCCCGTCGTGATGTGGTGGGCGGGATAGAAGCTGACGGTGGCCAGGTCCCCGAAGGTGCCCGTCATACGCCCCTGATAGGTCGAGCCCACGGCGTCGCAGTTGTCCTCGATCAGGAACAGCTCGTGATCTATGGCCAGTTGCTGGATCTCCGCCACCTCGTAGGGGTTGCCGAGGGTGTGCGCGATCATGATGGCCCGGGTGCGGTCCGAGATCGCTGCCCGCACGCGTTCCGCCGTCGTGTTGTACGTGCCGAGTTCGAGGTCCACGAAGACGGGCGTGAGACCGTTCTGGAAGATCGGGTTGACCGTCGTGGGGAATCCGCCGGCCACCGTGATCACCTCGTCGCCCGGGCGCAGCCGCTGTTCGCCGAGCCGGGGGGAGGTCAGCGCCGAGAGCGCCAGCAGGTTCGCCGAGGACCCTGAGTTCACCAGGTGCGCCTTGCGCACGCCGATGTGGCGGGCGAACCTGCTCTCGAAACGCCGGGAGTGCGACCCGGCCGCGATCCGCAGATCCAGGGCCGCCTCCACCAGAGAGACCCGGTCCTCCTCGTCCAGGACCGCCCCCGAGGAGAGGATCGGTGTCACTCCCGGCACGAAGTTCTCCGGCTGCTGCTGCCGGTGGTACTCGCGAACCTGCTCCAGGACCAGGGCCTTGGTGTCCGACGTCATAGCCGTCCCTCCTGTAAGGATTGCCTCGCCGACCATGCTCGCGCCGCTCGGTCGAGGAGCCATGGAGTCCCCGCGGAAAGGGCCTGCTCCAGTGGGCTTCCAGGGGCTTTCGACCTGCTCTGGCTAGCTTGTGTCGGCGACGTATCCGACAGGTGAGGTGGCAGATGCCCGAGGACACTCCACGACCGGTACTCCGCATGGGGGTTCTGGGCTGTGCTGATATCGCGGTGCGCCGGATCCTGCCTGCGCTCGTGGAGCATCAGTCGGTGCGGCTGGTGGCTGTGGCGAGCCGGGACGGGGCGAGGAGCGAACGGCTCGCGGCCCGGTTCGGATGCGCGGCGGTGACCGGCTACCGGGCGCTGCTGGACCGGGACGACATCGACGCGGTCTATGTGCCGCTGCCGCCGGGCATGCACCACGAATGGGTCGCCGAGGCGCTGACCGCCGGGAAGCACGTCCTGGTGGAGAAGCCGCTCAGCACCACGTACGCGCAGAGCGCCGAACTGGTGGCGATGGCAGCCCGCTTCGATCTGGCGCTCACCGAGAACTTCATGTTCCTGCACCACTCCCAGCACGCCGCGGTACGGGACATGGCCGTCGAGGTCGGCGAACTGAGGGTCTTCTCCAGCTCCTTCGGGGTACCGCCGCCCGATCCGGCGTCCTTCCGGCACGACGCGCTGCTCGGCGGCGGCGCCCTGCTGGACGTCGGCGTCTATCCGCTGCGCGCGGCCCAGCTCCACCTCGCCGGGGAACTCGACGTGCTCGGCGCCTGTCTGCGCGTCGACGAGGCCACCGGCGTCGACGTCGCGGGAAGCGTGCTGCTCTCCACGGCGACCGGGGTGAGCGCCCAGCTCGACTTCGGATTCCAGCACTCCTACCGGTCCGTGTACGCCCTGTGGGGCAGCCGGGGCCGGATCAGCGTGCCGCGCGCCTTCACGCCGCCCCGGGAGCACCGCCCGGTGGTCCGCCTCGAACAGCAGGACAGGATCACCGAGGTGACGCTCTCCGCCGACCATCAAGTGGGCAACGCGCTCGACGCGTTCGCGGCGGCGGCCCTGTCGGGCACCGGGCGGGCAGCGCTGGGAGAGGCACTGCTGCGTCAGGCGCTCCTGGTCGAGCAGGTACGCAAGGCCGCGCGGGTCGTCAGCCGCTGAGGCTGCGCCGGACGCGGGCAGGCCGGGGAGCCGGCCGCGCCCGCGGGGCGCGGCTTCGCATGCCACGGCCCTTCGTCGGACGGCGCGCGCTTCCCCCGACGCGCGCTGTTCCGTCCGGCCCCGACGACACCGGCTCCGACGACGAGAGCCGGTCCCGTCGGGGCCGGCTCTTCTTGCTGTCGTTGTGTCCTCGGTCGTTGTGTCCTCGGTCGTTGTGTCGCCGGGGGCGGGCGGCCCGGGGCTGTGGTGCGGTCCGCCCCCGACGGGAGTCCGGCTCAGACCCGCTCGGCCGCTTCCGGTCGCCGTACCAGTTGGTCGCGGTGCCAGTCGACGACCTCGCGCAGTCCGTCGTCCAGCGACCGCAGAGGCCGGTAGCCGAGTTCCGTACGGATCTTCGAGTCGTCCACCGCGTACCGCAGGTCGTGGCCCTTGCGGTCGGGCATCCAACGGACCCGGGACCAGTCCGCACCGCACAACTCCAGCAGCTTGGCCGTCATCTCACGGTTCGTCAGATGCGTACCGCCGCCGATGTTGTAGATCTCGCCGGCCCGGCCGCCGGTCAGCACGGCGTGGACGGCACGGCAGTGGTCGTCCACGTGCAGCCACTCCCGGACGTTGTTGCCGTCCCCGTACAGCGGCACGGTCCGTCCGGCCAGCAGCTCGGTGACGAACAGGGGGATGAGCTTCTCCGGATGCTGGCGCGGGCCGTAGTTGTTGGCACACCGGGTGGTGCGTACGTCGAGCCCGTGCGTGCGCCAGTAGGACCGGGCGAGGAGGTCGCTGCCCGCCTTCGACGCCGCGTAGGGCGAGTTGGGCAGCAGTGGCTCCTCCTCCGTCCAGGTGCCCTCGGCGATGGACCCGTAGACCTCGTCCGTCGAGATGTGCACGAAGGTGGCGACCCCACAGCGCAGGCTCGCCTCCAGCAGCGTCTGGGTGCCCAGCACATTGGTGCGTACGAACTCCGCGGCCCCGGTCAGGGAACGGTCGACATGGCTCTCGGCCGCGAAGTGCACCACCGCGTCGTGACCGGGGAACACCTCCAGGAGCGCGTCGAGGTCGCAGATGTCGACGCGCCGGAAGTCCAGCCGCGGGTCCTGCAGAGGCAGGTTGTCCGTGCTCCCCGCGTAGGTGAGCACGTCGACGACCGTCACCCGGTCCGGCCGGGGTCCGGGCAGGCTGCCGGCCAGCAGGGAGCGCACATAGTGGGATCCGATGAAACCGGCACCGCCGGTGATCAGGACACGCATGGTGTGGACGTACCTCCGAGACGTCGACGCCCGTGGGCGCGGTGCTGGGCGGTCAGCCGCTCCAGTACGGGGACGACCTCCGCCGGAGTCGGTTCGGACCGGGCCTCGATCCGCAGCCGGGCGGCCGCCGAGGTGAACGAGGGCTCGTCGAGGAGCCGCACCAGCCTGCTCCGCAGCCCTTCCACCGTCACCTCGTGGGAGGGGAGATGGAGACCGGCGCCCAGCTCCTGCTGGCGGCGCGCCCGCTCGATGGCGTCCCAGATCCAGCCCATGGCGATCTGCGGGACCCCCTCGACGAGCGCCGTCGACCAGGTCCCGGCGCCACCATGGTGCACGATGGCCGCGCAGGTCGGCAGCAGCGCGTGCAGCGGTACATGGTCCACCAGGCGCACATTGTCCGGGACATGGGTCAGCAGCGCCCGCTCCTCCGCGTCGAGCGTGGCCACCACGTCGATGTCGAGCCCCTCGATCGCCTTGAGGACCAGGTCGACCGGGACCGCGTTGGGGAACTCCGAGGTCCGGGCCGTGAGCCCCAGGGTGACGCACACGCGGGGACGCGTCGGCGGGACCCGGAGCCAGTCGGGTACGACGGCGGGCGCCGGCCCGTTGTACGGGATGTAGCGCATGCCCACGGTCGGCCCGTCCGACGGCGGCCGGAAGCTGCGCGGCACCTGGTCCACCGACCACTGACCCGTCACCGCCTCCTCGTCGAAGGGCACACCGTAACGGCCGAGTGTCCACTGCAGCCACTGGCCGAGGGAGTCCTCGGCGTGCGCCTGCCCCTGCTCCCCGTCCCCGCCCGTCGGACCCGGACCGAGCTGCGCGAGGAAGGCCCGCCGCATCGACATGAACATGTCGGGAAAGGACAGCAGTCGCGCGTGGGCCGCGCCGGTCACCTTCGCGGCCACCGCGCCCGCGAACGTGAACGGCTCCCAGAGGATGAGGTCCGGCTCCCAGTCGCGGGCGAACGCGATGAGTTCGTCGACCATCGGATCGTCGTTGATCAGGGCGTAGAAGGTGGGGGTCATCATCGTGTCCCAGCCCTTGAGGAAGGCGGGGGTGAGTTGACCGGGGGTGTCGGGGTTCAGCGTCTGGTTGGCGTGGTGGGACAGCACCGAGTCGCCCACTGCCTTGACCATCTCGTCGAGGGCGGGGTCGGCTCCCACCGGGACGGCGGTCAGTCCGGCCGCCGTGATGCTGTCCGTCAGCGCGGGCTGGCTCGCCACCCGTACGTCGTGCCCGGCGGCCCGCAGCGCCCAGGCGAGCGGTACGGACCCGTTGAAGTGCGCGTCCATCGCGAAGGACGTCAGCAGAACCCGCATGGTCGGTCCTTTCTCTGCGGCTCTGTGGAAACTCCGGCAGCGGTACGCCGGACGCGACGTACCGTCACGCGGAGGTGGTCAGGGGGAACCGCAGTACTCCGCCCAGGACGGGGGAACGCATCCGCCGCTGGACGCCGTCGGCCGGCGCCAGCCGGGGGTGGCGCTCCCGCAGCGTGCGTACGGCGGTCTCCGCGTGGAGCCGGGCGAACGCCCCGAAGAGGGAGGTGTGCGGGCCGGACAGCGACAACTGCCCCTGTCCCACCGGCCGCGTGAGGTCGAAGTGGTCCGGGGCCAGGAACACCTCGGGATCCCGGTTCGCCGCGCCGACATGCACGACGACCTGGGCGCCGGCGGGGATGTCCTGGCCGGCGAGCGTGAGGTCCTCGGCGGCGATCCGGCTCTCCAGCCGCACCGGCGGCGCGTGACGCAGCGTCTCCTCCACCGCGCCGGCTGCCAGTTCGGGGCTCTCGCCGAGCAGCGCCCATTGCCGGGGATGGGCGAGCAGCGCCTCCAGGGCGTTGTTGATGAGCCCGGCGGTGAATTCGACGCCCACTGCGGCGGTCAGTACCCCGACCGCGAGCGCGTCCACGGCGCAGGAGTCGGCGGAGCCGGCGCGCAGCACCGTGCTGAGCAGATCGTCGCCCGGCTCGGTCTGCCGCGCCGCGACGAGGTCGCCGACGAGGGCGCGTACGTCCTCGATGGCCTCGGTGAGCCGGCGGGTGACGACGAGCGGCTGCGGGCAGAGCGCCGCGTCGAGCGCGACGCCCAGGGCCAGACACGCGCGGGCGAACCGGTCGCGCTGCGCGTCCGGGACGCCGAGCAGCGCCGCGGCGGCCTCGGTGGCCACCGGGCGGGAGTAGTCCGCCATGAGCTCGAAGGAGGCGCCGAGTCCGTCGGCCCTCTCCTGGTGCACGCGTTCGGCGCTCTTGCGGTGGCCGTCCGCCGCGGCCTCGCCCAGCACCGGGGCCGCCGACCGCTCCCAGCGCAGGTGGTCGGCGCCCGACGCGTGCAGGAAGGCCCGGTCCAGCGGGACGATGTGGCACAGCAGCGGATTGCTCCAGGCGTCCGAGAAGACGTGCCGCTGGAGGCCCGGCAGATCGGCGTGCCGCAGGCTCAGCCGCGGATCGGCCAGCACCTCGGCGGCGACGCCGTGCCGGCCGGTGACCCAGGCTCCGGCGGCGCTCTGCCACAGCGGTGTCTCCGATTCCCGTATGCGGCGGGCCAGCACCACCGGGTCGTCGCTCTCCGCGCGCAGCGTCAGGGCGTACGGGTCGCCGCTTGTTCCGTAGATCCAGTGGAAGCCGCGGGCGGTCAGGAGATGACGGCCGAGCTCGCTGTCGGTCTGCTGGACCTCCTCGGTGGCCCTGGGGGTCTCGTCGGTGATCGTCTCGTCGGTCTCCGTGTGTGTCACGGCAGTCTCCTTCGGGGCGTGGTTCAGGTGAGGGACAGACCGCCGTCGACCGCGAGCACCACTCCGGTCGCGTAGGCGGCGCGCGGGTCGGTGAGCTGGACGGCCCACCAGGCGATGTCCTCGGGGCGGCCGACCCGGCCGGCCGGGACGCGCGTGGCGATCTGCTGGAGGAAGCCCGCGTAGGCCTCCTGTGACATGCCGGACCGTTCACCGATACCGGTGTCGATCACGCCCGGCGCCAGGCCGAGGACACGGATGGCGCGGGGCGCCAGTTCCACCGCCCAGGTCCGGGTGAGGAAGTCGAGCCCGGCCTTGGCGGCGCCGTAGACCCCGTTCTCCGGCCAGGCCCGGCGGCCCAGCGCGCCCGCCGAGCCGATGTTCAGCACGGTTCCGCCGCCGTCGGCCGCGAGGGCGTCCAGGGTCTGCCGGGTGAGCAGCAGCGGAGCCAGGAGATTGCTGTCGAGCTGGTCGCGGGCGGCTTCCCGCTTGGTCTCCGCGAGAGCGGCGAATCCGCCGGTGGCCGCGTTGTTGACCAGCACGTCGATACGGCCGAACGCGTTCAGCGCCGTGTCGGTGACAGCCTGAGGAGTGTCCGGATCGGTGAGGTCGGCGGCGAGGACGCTGATGCCGGGGTACCCCTCGGCGGTCCCGGCCAGGGTGGCGGGCGTACGGCCCACTACGAGTACACGGTCGCCGCGGTCGGCGAAGGCGCGGGCCGTGGCCCGCCCGATCCCGGTTCCGCCGCCGGTGACGATCACGCCCCGGGGCGCTGTCGAGTCCTGTGTCGCGCTCATGGACGGGACCGTAGGCCGGGCCGCTCGATTCGCGGTCGACTCCCGCTACGGCCGGTCGTCACGGGTCACCACCCTTTCCCTGACCAGGAGCTCGCCGGCCTCGCGCACCAGGATGTCCCGGCAGGTGCACACCAGGTGCAGCCGGGCGGGGCCGCCCTGCGGGACGGCGATGATGGAGACCTGGCTCTCGGCGGTCAGCGAGCCGTCGTCCGCGGGGGTGACGGTGAGCATGCCGACCCAGTGGCGGTGCGTCTCGCCGGCGGCCGCGAGACCCGCGGCGGCCTGCCGGGCACCCGCGGTGAGGGCCGGGCGGCCGCGTACCGGCTCCGGGAGCGAGGGCGGCGCGAAGGAGCCGTCCTCGGTGAAGGTGCCGGCCCAGATCTCGGCCTCGCCCGAGTCCAGGTGCCGCATCTGCCGTGCGTAGAAGTGCTGTACCTCGGCGTAGACGTCCGCCGGGGCCGTCGGGGCCTGTGCTGCCATGCCGTGTCCCTTCCGCCGTTCCCTGTGCCGGGGCGGGTGCGTTCCCGAGTTCCCGGTGAGGTCACGACGGTGGCAGCGGCCCCTCCAGGATCGGTCGAGCGCGGCGCGGGCGAGCGCGCGGGCGGCCGTTCAGCCAGGCTCCAACGCTTCTCTAGCCGCGCTGGTGAGCATGGGCTGGCTTGCAGGAATCCATCGCCGGGAGGCTCGTGTGCGCATCATCGACCTGTCCTCACCCGTGGACGGGGCGGGTTTCGAACCCGATCCCGTGGTGCACGACGTCCTCGGCCCCAAGGAAGCCGCCACGCACATGAGCGAGGAGATGCGTGACCACTTCGGGATCGAGTTCGATCCGGCGGAGCTTCCGGAGGGCGAGTTCCTCTCGCTCGACCGCCTCCAGCTGACGACCCACACCGGAACGCACGTCGATGCGCCCTCGCACTACGGCACCCGCGCCTCCTACCGGGAAGGTCCGCCGCGGCACATCGACGAGATGCCGCTCGACTGGTTCTTCCGGCCGGCGGTGGTGCTCGACCTGAGCGACCAGGGCACCGGCGCGGTCGGCGCCGACGTGGTGCAGCGGGAGCTGGACCGTGTCGGCCACACCCTCTCGCCCATGGACATCGTGCTGCTCAGGACCGGCGCCGACGCGTGGTCGGGGACGCAGAAGTACTTCACGGACTTCACCGGGCTCGACGGCTCGGCCGTGCACCTGCTGTTGGACCAGGGAGTCCGGGTGATCGGCACGGACGCGTTCAGCCTGGACGCGCCGTTCGGCGACATCATCACCCGCTACCGGCGAACCGGTGACCGCTCGGTGCTGTGGCCCGCCCACATGATCGGCCGGGACCGCGAGTACTGCCAGGTCGAACGGCTCGCCGGACTCGACCGGTTGCCGGTCTCGCACGGATTCCGGGTCGCGTGCTTCCCGGTGCGGATCGCCGGCGCGGGCGCCGGCTGGACGAGGGCGGTGGCGCTGCTCGACGAGTGAGGAGCGCAACGGCCCAGCGGACGAGGCGCCCTGCGGGGCGACAACGGGAGGAGAGACACATGTACGGCCGGGAACTCGCGGACGTGTACGAGGCCATCTACCGGAGCCGGGGCAAGGACTGGGGGGAGGAGGCGGCGGACGTCTCCCGGCTCATCGCCGAACGCCGCCCGGGAGCCGACTCACTGCTCGACGTCGCCTGTGGCACGGGCGCCCATCTCAGCGTGTTCAGCACGCTGTTCGAGGTCGCCGAGGGGCTGGAGATTGCGGAGCCGATGCGCCGGCTCGCCGAGCAGCGGCTGCCCGACACCACGGTGCACGCGGGCGACATGCGCGACTTCTCCCTCGGCCGCACCTACGCGGCGGTGAGCTGCATGTTCTGCGCCATCGGCTATCTGGAGACCGTGGCCGACATGCGGGCCGCCATCAAGTCGATGGCCGGCCATCTGGAGCCCGGCGGCGTCCTGGTCGTCGAACCCTGGTGGTTCCCCGAGAACTTCATCGAGGGCTATGTCGCGGGTGACCTGGCCCGTGAGGAGCACCGCACCATCGCGCGGATCTCGCACACCACCCGCAAGGGCCGGGCCACCCGCATGGAGGTCCGCTTCACCGTGGGGGACGCCGCCGGTATCCAGCAGTTCACCGAGATCGACGTACTGACCCTGTTCACCAAGGAGGAGTACGTCTCCGCGTTCACCGACGCGGGCTGCTCCGTGGAATTCCTGGAGGACGGCCCCACCGGTCGTGGCCTTTTCGTCGGTGTACGCGAATCGGGCTGAGAGACGGGAGACGGGAGCGTCAGGACGACATTTCGCGGGCCACCGACATCACGTAGCGGCCGTAACCCGACTGCGACATCTTCTCGCCGAGCCGGTAGCAGCTGTCCGCGTCGATGAATCCCATGCGCAGTGCGACCTCCTCGACGCAGGCGATACGCACGCCCTGCCGTTCTTCGAGAGTCCGCACATACTGGGCGGCCTGGAGCAGGGATTCCGGAGTTCCGGCGTCCAGCCAGGCGAAACCGCGGCCGAGGTCGACCAGGCGGGCTCGGCCGCGCGCCAGGTAATTCCGGTTGACGTCGGTGATCTCCAGTTCTCCGCGCGCCGAGGGGCGGAGGTTCTTGGCGATGTCCAGCACTTCGTTGTCGTACAGGTAGAGCCCGGTGATGGCGAGGTCGGAGCGCGGCCGGATCGGCTTCTCCTCCAGGGAGACGAGGCGTCCCGACGCGTCGGTCTCGCCCACTCCGTAGCGCTCCGGGTCCTCCACGGGATAACCGAACAGCACACAGCCCTGTACGTCCCGGACGTTGCTCTGGAGCATGTCGTAGAAGTGGTAGCCATGGAAGATGTTGTCTCCCAGGACCAGGGCCACGTCGTCGTCGCCCACGTGGTCGGCGCCGATGATGAAGGCCTCGGCCAGCCCGGCCGGCCGGTTCTGCACCGCGTAGTCGATCCGGACGCCGAGCTGGGAGCCGTCACCCAGGAGCCTGCGGAACTGTTCCAGGTCGTGCTCGGTGCAGATGAGCAGGATCTCCTTGATGTCCGCGAGCATCAGCACCGAAAGCGGATAGTAGATCATCGGTTTGTCGCCGACCGGGAGAAGCTGTTTCGAAACGGAGACGGTTATTGGATGGAGCCTTGTTCCCGAACCGCCGGCGAGAATAATCCCTTTCATGGGTATGCCCCTGTCCTCGATTTCTGCTCATGCTAACGACCGGATTCACTCGACAGCAACAACAAGAGCCCTTGGTCCAGGGAAACTCGAGTGGGAATAGAGGAAAATCAAGGGTTGTGGACCGAACCGGCAATGTGATGTGCTGCGGGGGGATGGTGACGCCCTGCGGCATGGCATCAGCAATGGGAGGGAAACGAATTAATGACGACTCTCGTATGGGACTACCGGCAGGAATACGAGAACGAACGCGCCGATATTCTGGACGCCGTGGAGACGGTCTTCAGCTCGGGTCAGCTCGTCCTCGGTGACAGTGTTCGCGGCTTCGAGCAGGAGTTCGCCGGATACCACGGCGTAGGGCACTGCGTCGGCGTCGACAACGGCACCAACGCGATCAAGCTGGCCCTCCAGGCGCTCGGCATCGGCCCCGGCGACGAGGTCGTCACCGTGTCCAACACCGCGGCCCCCACCGTGGTCGCGATCGACTCGGTGGGCGCCACCCCGGTGTTCGTCGACATCCACCCGGACAGCTACCTCATGGACACCGAGCAGGTGGCGTCCGTCCTCACCCCGCGGACCCGGTGTCTGCTCCCCGTCCACCTCTACGGGCAGTGCGTCGACCTGGCGCCGCTGGAGCGGCTCGCCGCCGAGCACGACCTGTTCCTCGTCGAGGACTGCGCACAGGCCCACGGCGCCCGCCGCGACGGCCGGCTCGCCGGTACCACGGGCGACGCCGCCGCCTTCTCCTTCTACCCGACGAAGGTGCTCGGCGCGTACGGCGACGGCGGCGCCGTGCTGACCTCCCGGGACGACGCCCACCGCGCGCTGCGCCGACTGCGCTACTACGGCATGGAGGAGCGCTACTACGTCGTCGGCACCCCCGGCCACAACGCCCGGCTCGACGAGGTACAGGCCGAGATCCTGCGGCGCAAGCTGCGCCGGCTCGACACCTACGTCCAGGGGCGGCAGGCCGTCGCCCGCCGCTACGAGGAGGGGCTCGGCGACACCGGCCTGGTGCTGCCGCACACCGTCCCCGGCAACGAGCACGTGTACTACGTCTACACGGTGCGCCACCCCCGGCGCGACGACATCATCAAGGCCCTCAAGACGTACGACATCGAGCTCAACATCAGCTATCCCTGGCCGGTGCACACGATGTCCGGGTTCGCCCACCTCGGCCGGCCCGTGGGCTCGCTGCCCGTCACCGAGGAACTGGCGGGTCAGATCTTCTCGCTGCCCATGTACCCGGCCCTCGCGCCGGACGTCCAGGACAAGGTGATCAGCGCGGTGCGTGACGTGCTGGACAGCCTCTGAGCCCGTGCGGCGGCCCCGGCCCGGCACACACCGCCCCACACCGAAGGCCCGGCGGAGGGATCCCGCCGGGCCTTCTCGGTACGCGCGTCCCCCGCCGGCGGTCAGCCGGCGGTGCGGGACGCCTCCAGGCCGCGCAGACACGCCACCAGGCTCCGGGCCTGCACGTTGAGGTAGTGGCTGTGCCGGAGCAACTGCGTCAGCTGGTCCATGGTCAGCCAGCGGTAGTCGGGGTGGCCGGGGTCCTCGGGGACGTCGCTGTCCACGATCAGATAGCGGTTGCGGGCATGGAAGAAACGGCCGCCCTCCTCGGAGAGCACGGCCTCGAAGCGGATCCGGTCGGGCCCGGCGGCCAGCACCTCGTCGAGATGACGGGGCCGGGCGGTGGGCGGCAGCCAGTTGTAGCTCGCCGGGACGCACTGCACGGTCGGCGCCAGCTCCACGACGTCGTGGTAGCCCGGCTCGGTGCGGGCGTGCACCAGCACGTGCGGCACCCCGTTGATCTCCCGTGACAGGAAGGCGATGACGCCGGTGCCGCGCGGCTCGATCATCGGCTGGCGCCAGGTGCCGACCTCGCGCCCCGCGGCCGTCACGGACACCCCGATCACGTCGAAGAAGCCGCCGCTCTCGTGCGAGTAACCCATCTCGCTGTGCCGCCACTCGTCCAGCGCGTTGAGGGCGATCCGCTCGGTGCGCACGTTGGCCAGCGAGCGGGCGCCGGTGATCCAGCTCAGCACGTCGGTCATCCGGTGCAGCGCGCCGTCCGGCCAGGAGGCGTGCGGCAGACACGCCAGCACGGTCCTCGCGTCCATGTTGACGATGTCGTCGCGCGACAGCAGCCGGTACAACTGCCCCAGGGTGAACCAGCGGAAGCCTTCGAGGACCTCCACCTCGGTGGTCGTCTCCACCACCATGTTGCGGTTGCGCTTGCGGTAGAACCAGGCGCCCTGCTCCGACTGCCGGACGTCCGTGATCACCCGGTGCCGTGACGTGTCCCGGAAGTAGTCCAGATACGGCACGGGCTTGCCCTTGTGGACGCCGGTGTAGTTGCTGCGGGTAGCCTGGACGGTGGGGGAGAGCTGCAGACCGCCGGGGTTGCCCGGCTCCGCCTTGGCCTGCATCAGGAAGTGCGGCACACCGTCGAACTCCTTGATCAGGATGCCCAGGATGCCGACCTCGGGCTGGTCGATGATGGGCTGGTCCCACCACGGCACCGCGTTGCCCGGATCGTGCACCCGCAGACCGTGCACCGTGAAGAACTTGCCGCTGCGATGCCACAGATCACCGGTCACCGGTGTCTGGTACCACTGGTCGAGGGCCGCCAGCGGTATCCGCTCGGCCGTCGTGTAGATCTGCTCCCCGTACTCGGCGAACCAGTCGTCGAATCCGGCGAGATCGGTCAGCGGGCTCTCCACGGCCGCGGCCGACCTGGCGATACGGGCCGTCACATCGGCCATCTGAACTCCTCGTCATCGATGGGGGCGTACGCGGCCGTTCGGGGTGGTTCAGTCGGCGGGCGTCTCCCACGTCGCCCGCATCGCCTCGGCGAGCGGGATCCGCGGCTTCCAGCCGAGCAGTTCGCCCGCCAGCCGGATGTCCGCCAGGGTCCAGCCGCCGCCCTTGCTGGCGATCGGCCCGTCCTCGACCCGCAGCGCCTCCGGAGGCAGCCCCGAGGCGGCGACCAGCAGATCCACCAGCTCACGCATGGCGGAGGCCTCCCCGCGACCGATGTTGACGACCTGTCCGGTGGCCGATGACGCCACGGCGAGGACCACGGCCTCGGCGAGGTCGCGCACATCGACGAAGTCCCGCCGCGCGTCCGCGACCCGCAGCGTCACCGGGGCGCTCGCGTCCGCGGCCCGCAGCCTGTCGACGACCGCCCCGAGGAAACTGGCCCGGGTGGTGCGGGGCCCGCACACGTTCACCGCACGCAGCACCAGCCCGTCCACCCGGCCGGCCCGGGTGGAGTCGAGCACCAGCTCGGAGCCGGCCAGCTTGGTCCTGGCGTACATCGTGGTCGGCCGGGGCTCGAGGTCCTCGCCGATGGAGAGGGGCTCGGACACCGGCCCGTACTCGTGGATGGAGCCCACATGCACCAGCCGCGGCCGCTCCTCCATCTGCGTCAGCGCCCGCAACAGCCGGTCGACCAGGGTGATGTGCGCGTAACTCATCTCCTCCTCGGTCGTGCCCCAGCCGCCCGTCACATTGACCACCGCGCGCACCCGGTGCCGGGTGAACAGCCGCGCGAGCTCGGCGGGCGGGACCGCCGCCACGTCCAGGCCGGCGAAGACGTGGTCCGCGACCGCGGGCCCGCCGCGCCGGGCGACGGCGAGCACCTGGTGCCCCTCGCGCGCCAGCGCGGCGCTCACACAGCGGCCGACACAGCCGGTGGCCCCGAGCACCGCGATCCGGGACCCCGCGGCCGCCGGCCGCCCACCGCTCAGGGCCGCCACAGTGCGGCCTCGATCCGACGGCACTTGTCGTACTCCGGCAGGCCGCCCTCCGCCTGCACCTGCGCGAGCAGCGGCGCGGCCGTGTCCCGCGCGGACAGCAGGGGCTCCACGTCCTGGGGGATCGGCAGGCCGAGCGCGGGGTCGAGCGGGGAGAGGGACAGCTCGTGCTGTGCCTCGTAACTCCCGGAGAGCATGTACGACATCACCGTGTCGTCCTCCAGGGCGATGAAGGCGTGCCCGACACCGACCGGGAAGTACATGGCGCTGAAGCCTTCCGGGTCCAGCACGGAGGAGTCCCAGCGGCCGAAGGTGGGCGAGCCGACCCGGATGTCCACCACGATGTCGATGGCGCGGCCCCGGGCGCAGTACACGTACTTGGCCACGCCCGGCGGGGTCACGGTGTAGTGGATGCCCCGGACGGTGCCGCGCCGCGACTTGCTGTGGTTGCTCTGTGCGACGGGGAAGAGCGGATGCCCCAGGGCCTCCACGAACGCCGGCTCCTGGTAGGGCGAGGTGAACAGACCGCGGTCGTCCTCGAAGACGGGCGGGGTGAAGGCGTACGCGCCACTGACGGCGAGTTCGCGGAACGTCACGGCGGAGGCCATCTACCGCTCCCCTCGGACGGCGCTGCGGGAATCGCGGGCCCCGCGGTGTTCCGCGGCGAGCTTCTCCAGCAGCGGAACGATGTCGTTGGGGCTCGGCGTCCCCACCATCTCCCGGCGGATCCGCGCGCAGTTCTCCGCGAACGACGGCTCCTGAAGCAGACGCAGCACGTGCTCGCGCAGGTCCTGGGCGGTGTAGTGGTCGACGTCGTGCAGGTACAGTCCCGCGCCGAACTTCTCCAGCTGCTTCGCCTTGTGGATGGTGTCCCAGACCATGTCGGGCACGATCAGCTGCGGGACCCCGTGCGCCAGCGCGGTCTGGAAGGTGCCGGAGCCGCCGTGGTGGATGACCGCGGAGCAGGTCGGCAGAAGCGCGTTGAGCGGCACGAAGTCGACGGCCCTGACATTGTCCGGCAGCTCAAGACCGGCGAGCTGCTTGGCGTTGAGCGTGGCGACCACCTCGACGTCGAGCTCCGCCAGCGCCTCGACCAGTTCGCCGATCGAGGCACGGTCGCCGTCCAGCACCTCACGGTGGGCCACACCCAGCGTCAGACAGACACGGCGCTTCTTCGGCGGCTCGTGCAGCCACTCCGGAATGACGGCCTGCCCGTTGTAGGGGATGTAGCGCAGCGGGACGAACGGCTGCTTCACCGGGAACCGCATCGACGGAGGCACCGGGTCGATGGTCCACTGACCGACCGCGACCTCCTCCTCGAACTCCGCGCCGTAGCGGCCCAGCGTCCAGGTCAGCCACTCGCGCAGCGGATCGTCCCGCTGCTCCGGCAGCCGCTCCGCCTGGAGGTCGAGGAAGGTCTCGCGCATCCGCCCCAGCAGATCGAGCCCGAACAGCAGCCGGGCGTGGGCGGCGCCGGTGACCTGCGCGGCCACCGGGCCCGCGAAGGACAGCGTGTCCCAGATGACCAGGTCGGGCTGCCACTCGCGGCTGAACGCGACCAGGTCGTC
This sequence comes from Streptomyces sp. NPDC050121, assembly GCF_044460385.1. Taxonomy (NCBI): domain Bacteria; kingdom Bacillati; phylum Actinomycetota; class Actinomycetes; order Kitasatosporales; family Streptomycetaceae; genus Streptomyces; species Streptomyces sp. NPDC050121. Next base: position 24,819 of record NZ_JBITJV010000044.1, read on the forward strand.
GATCATGCGCTCCGGGCAGGAGTTCTGGAAGGCCATCGCCGTCATCGAGGTGAACACCCCGAGGACGTGGTCCCAGGTCAGCATCTCGGGGCGGGTCTCGGTCATGTCCATCCCGGCTTCCGCCTGGCTCTCCATGATCTCGGCGTCGTCGCCCAGGCCCTCGTTGACCCGCTGCATCTGCTCCTCCAGGAGCAGCGGCTCACCGACGCAGACGGCGGTCAGTCCGGTACGGGTGATGTCCTCCGCCAGATCCGGCTGGCTGGCGATACGGACCTCGTGGCCGGCGGTCTGGAGAGCCCAGGCGAGCGGAACCTGGGCATGCATATGGGACTTCGCGGCGAACGTGGTGAACAGGACCTTCATCGATCTCCCTTTTCGCGAGTGGTGGCGCCGGCGCCAGGAGGCCGGCGGGCCCCCTGGAGCCGGCACTGTCCGGGGCGGCGGGCTTCACTGCCCGTCGTGGCCGACGTATCGGTGGCTCACCAGCCAGCTGTCTCCATCGGCGACGAGGACGTCCTGGCACGACGTGCTCAGCCGGATCACGGGTGCGGCGCCCTTCGCTGTCGAGACGACCAGGGCGTCGTAGCCCGTGCGCACCGAACCGTCCGGGAACCGCCAGGCCGCCGGCAGGCCCAGCCAGTGCCGGCGCAACGTGCCGACAGGCGCCGCCGGCCGCTCACGCACGGCCGCGGCGATCGCCGCCCGGCCGCGCACCGGCTCGGTGAACGAGCTCTGGTCGAAGGCCCCGTCCTCGGTGAAGGTGTTCGCCCAGGCATCCCCGTCGCCCTCGTCGAGGAGCCGCATCTGCCGTGCGTAGAACTGCTGTATGGAGGCGTACTCGGCGGGCGGCACCGGCTCGGTACGGGCCCGCCGCTCCGCGTACTCCTTGGCGTGCCGCATGGTGATCGTGCTGTTGCCGCCGAGCGCGTCCCGCAGGAAGGCGCGGGCGTCGGCAGCGGTCGCGGAGGAGCCGAGGACCTTGGTGATGGCCGCGGCGTTGACGACCACCGTGTGCCGGGAGACGGCCACACAGCCGGACGGGGTCTCCCGTACCGTCCACTCCCCGGTGTGCACGGACATCAGGGCCGGTGTCTGCAACTGCTTGTACGTGATCCGCCCGTCCGGCAGGCAGATCCGCACCGAGGCCGTGGTGTGCGTCGAACCGTCGGGAGTGCGGGTTTCCATCTCCAGGTGCTGGACGTCGGGCGTGTCCTCCTTCAACAGCACCCGGGCGACGTGCGGCAGCCGCTCCTGCCACAGCCCCGCGTCACGCAGGAAGTCCCGTACCTCCTGGGCCGGGGCGTCGATGCGCACCTCGTCCTCGAAGGTGCAGGGCGCGTCGTCGGTGCCGATGCGCAGTGCGGCGGACTCCAGCGCGGCCAGCTCGGCCCCGCTGTTGCGCTCGATCGCCTCCAGGATCCAGCTGACGTTGCGCTCCAGGTCGTCGACGGCCCGGAAATCGTGCAGCAGCCGTACCCGGCTGCCGCCGTCGGGCAGCGCCTCGACGATCCACTCCCCGCCCATCGCGGCGACCGGATCCTGGGAGACCTCCTGGCGGAACCGGATCCGCAGCCCCTCGCGGTCCAGGGTGCGCCGCGAGGTCCAGGACTTGACCTCGCCGTTGGCGGTGGCCCAGATGCGCAGCCGTTCCTCGTCGCCCGACCGCTCCAGATACTCCACGTGCAGGCTCGGCGGAAAGACGTGCGGCCAGTCCTCCGCCCGCTCCACCAGGCCGAAGACGGTCTCCGGGGCGGCGGCCACCGTGATCGTGTGTTCGGTCGTGTGCACCTCGTGCGCCATGCTGATCCCCTCTGTCTGCCCGCGGCCGCGCACGGCCGGGCCCGCTGTCAGTAGTTGCCGAGTCCGCCGCAGACGTTCATCGCCTGGGCGGTGATCGACGCGGCCGTCGAGGAGAGGAGGTAGCCGACGAGCCCGGCGACCTCGTCAGGCGTGGAGTAGCGGCCGAGGGGGATCTTCGCCTCGAACCTCTCCAGCACCTCGTCCTCGGTGATGTCCCAGGCGCCGGCGTAGCCCTGGCGCACCCGCTCGGCCATCGGTGTCTCGACGTAGCCCGGGCAGACGGCGTTGACGGTGATGCCCGTCTTCGCCAGCTCCAGGCCCAGGGCCTTGGTGAAGCCGACGACACCGTGCTTGGACGCCGAGTACGGCGCTCCCAGCGCCACGCCCTGCTTGCCGCCCGTCGAGGCGATGTTGACGATCCGTCCGGCACCGCGCTCCAGCATGCCGCCGGTCGTCAGCACCTCACGGGTCATCCGGAAGACGCTGTTGAGGTTGGTCTCGATCACGTCGAGCCACAGCTCGTCGGGGATCTGCGCGGTATGGCCGCCGCCGCTGCGGCCGGCGTTGTTCACCAGCGCGTCGACGGGACCGAACCGGTCCCTGGCCTCCTGGACGAAGGCGCGCACCTGATCGGTGTCGCGTACGTCGCAGACGGCGCCGTCGACGTCGTGACCGGCCTCGCGCAACTCCTTGACGGTGAGGGCGACACGGTCGCCGTCGCGGGCGCAGATGAAGACCCGCGCACCGCCTTCGGCCAGGCTGCGGGCCACGGCGAGACCGATCCCGCTGGTGGCACCGGTGACGATGGCGACGCGTTCTGCTGCTGGCGACATGAAGGCTCCTCAGCGGTCCCTGCGATGGGGTGTCGGACGACTGCGAGGGTGTCAGCGGCCGCTCGAAATGCGCTCGACCCCTGGCCCGGCCCGGGCTCCAGTGGCCTTCCACCCGCCTGCGAGACCAGACACGCAGCGTGGAACGACACGAACGACCGCACGATGTCAAGCGACGCCGGGTCACACGAACGGGTCAAAAAGAGACCGGACAACACCGGGCAACGAGGAGGCCATTGATGACGGATCACGAGCCAGATGCCAAGGAGACCGGTGCCGTGACCTTCGTGAACACCTTCACCGTGCACGTCGAACCCGAGGTGTTCGAGAAGGAGTTCGCGCGGACGTCCGAGTTCATGGCACGGCAGCCGGGCTTCGTCCGGCACACGCTCTCCCAGCACACCGAGCGGCCCGGCCAGTACGTCAACGTCGCCGAGTGGCAGGACGTCGCCTCGTTCCGCGCGGCCGTCTCGCACGCCGACTTCAAACCCCACGCCGGTGCGCTGCGCGCCCTGAGCGAGAGCCGGCCGGAACTGTACCGGGCCCGGCTGCACCGCGAAGGCGACTCGGCGCTCCAGGGCCCGGCGCTCGACGAGACGGCCGATGCGACGGAGGAGATATGACGGCCCGTCGGGTGGTCGTCACCGGACTGGGCGTGATCGCCCCGGGCGGCATCGGCACGAAGGCGTTCTGGGAACGCATCGTCTCCGGCGTCTCCGCCACCAGGACCATCACGGCCTTCGACCCGGCGCCGTTCCGCTCCCGGATGGCCGCCGAGTGCGACTTCGACGGAGCCCGCTTCGGACTGTCGGCCCGCGACACCACGCGACTGGACCGCGCCACCCAGTTCGCCCTGGTCGCCGCCCGCGAGGCGCTGGCCGACAGCGGCATCGACATCGACGACGGCAACGCGCACCGCACCGGCGTCAGCCTCGGCTCCGCCGTGGGATGCACCCAGAAGCTGGAGGAGGAGTACGTCGCGCGCAGCGACGCAGGGCAGCAGTGGCTCGTCGACCACGCTGCGGGCAGCCCGTACCTCTACGACTACTTCGTGCCGAGCTCGATGGCGGCGGAAGTGGCCTGGGAGGCCGGCGCGGAGGGTCCCGTCGCGCTCATCTCGGCGGGCTGCACCTCCGGCCTCGACTCCCTGGGGCACGCCGTCGAACTCATCAGGGAGGGCAGCGCCGACATCATGATCGCCGGGGGCAGCGACGCTCCCATCGCGCCGATCACCGTGGCCTGCTTCGACGCCATCAAGGCGACCTCGCCGCGCAACGACACCCCGGAGCACGCCTCGCGGCCCTTCGACAGGACCCGCAGCGGCTTCGTACTGGGCGAGGGCGCCGCCGTCCTCGTCCTCGAGGAGCGGGAGTCCGCCCTGCGGCGCGGGGCGGACGTCTACGCCGAGATCGCCGGCTTCGCCGCGCGCGCCAACGCCCACCACATGACCGGACTGCGCCCCGACGGACTGGAGATGGCCGCCGCCATCACCGGCGCGCTCGACGACGCCCGGATCGAGCGCGAGTCCGTCGGCTACGTCAACGCGCACGGCACGGCCACCCGGCAGAACGACATCCACGAGACGGCCGCGATCAAGCACAGCCTGGGCGAGCACGCCCACCGGGTTCCGGTCAGCTCCATCAAGGCGGTCATCGGCCACTCGCTCGGCGCCGTCGGCTCCATCGAGGCCGCGGCCTCCGCCCTGGTGATCCGGCACGGCGTGGTGCCCCCCACGGCGGGACTGTACGAGCCGGACCCCCAACTCGACCTCGACTACGTGCCGTTGACCGCGCGTGACCAGCGCACCGACACCGTACTGACGGTGGGCAGCGGCTTCGGTGGCTTTCAGAGCGCGATGGTGCTCACCGCCACGGAAGGGAGGCGCCCATGACCACCACGGCCGTCGTCACCGGAGTCGGCGTGCTCGCGCCCAACGGGATCGGAGCGGAGCAGTACTGGTCGGCGACCCTGCGCGGCGAGAGCGGCATCGGCCGCATCAGCCGCTTCGACGCCTCCTCGTATCCCTCCCGGCTGGCCGGCGAGGTCACCGGGTTCTCGGTGCGTGAGCACATCCCCAGCCGGCTCGTCCCCCAGACCGACCGCACCACGCAGTTCGCCCTGGCGGGCTCCGACTGGGCGCTCGCCGACTCCGGACTGACCGCCGACAGCCTGCCCGCGGCCGAGCGCGGGGTGGTCACCGCCAGCGCCTCCGGCGGGTTCGAGTTCGGCCAGCGCGAACTGGGCCACCTGTGGGGCAAGGACCCGAAGCACGTCAGCGCGTACATGTCCTTCGCCTGGTTCTACGCGGTCAACTCGGGCCAGGTCTCCATCCGGCACGATCTGCGCGGACCCACCGGAGTCGTGGTCACCGACCAGGCGGGCGGCCTCGACGCGATCGCGCAGGCCCGGCGCCGGATCCGCAAGGGCACCCCGCTCATGCTGACGGGCGGCATGGACGCCTCGCTGTGTCCGTACGGGCTCGCCGCGCAGATCTCCGCCGGGATCCTCAGCGAGAACGAGGACCCGACCCGCGCCTACCTGCCCTTCGACGCCGCCGCCGACGGCCATGTGCCGGGCGAGGGCGGGGCGATGGTGACCCTGGAGGACGCGGAGCGGGCCCGGGAACGCGGGGCCCGCAGCTACGGGGAGATCAGCGGGTACGCCGCCACCTTCGACCCGCGCCCCGGCTCGGGCCGGCTCTCCAACCTGGAGCGGGCCGTGCGCGGCGCGCTGGCCGACGCCGGCCTGCGTCCCGGGGACATCGCCTTCGTCCTCGCCGACGGCGCCGGTGAACCGGAAGCCGACCGCGTCGAGGCGCAGGCCCTGACCGCGGTCTTCGGGCCCGAAGGCGTGCCGGTCACCGTCCCCAAGACCATGACGGGACGCCTCTACTCGGGCGCCGCACCGCTCGACCTCGTCACGGCCCTGTTCGCCCTGCGGGACGGCGTCGTCCCGCCGACGGTCCACGTCGACCGACCGGCGACCGGCTACGACATCGACCTCGTGACCGGGTCCCCCCGACCCGTCGGCGGGGACGCCGCGCTCGTACTGGCCCGGGGACGCGGGGGATTCAACAGCGCCATGGTCGTACGCCGCCCGTCGGCGGCCTGAGGCCCAGCCGCCCACCACCGCTCCGATCCACCCAACCCGTCCGATCCACCCAACCCGTCCGATCCACCCAACCCGTCCGATCCACCCAACCCGTCCGCTCCGCCCGGCCGCGCCGCACGCGGCCGGCCCCACCGCGGCCCACGGGGCCGCCCCTTGGAGACGTCATGTCCGCTTTCACCATGGAAGACCTGTTCCGGATCATGCGTGAGTGCGCAGGCGAGGAGGAGACCGTCGACCTGTCGAGCGCCGCCGCGGAGCAGGAGTTCTCCCTGCTCGGCTACGACTCGCTGGCCCTCATGGAGGCGATCAGCAGGGTGGAGCGCGGCTTCGGGGTCGAGCTGCCCGAGGAGACGCTCGGCGAGGCGCTGACCCCGGCGGCGTTCGTCGACGTCGTCAACGCCGCACTCGCCGAGCGCACGCCCGCGGTGGAGGCCGCCGGATGACCGAGGCGGGCCTCGGCGCGAGGGGCGCTCCCGTCGTTCAGGCCCCGGCGCCGGACATCCGGATCGCGGGGTGCGCGGCCTGGCTGCCGCCCCGCACACCGGTCGCGGACGCCGTCGCGGCCGGGGAGTGCGACGAGGCTCTGGCCATGACGACCGGCATGGTGTCGGTGGCCGTGGCGCAGGACGAGCCGGCGCCGGAGATGGCGGCCCGCGCCGCCCGGACCGCCCTCGGGCGCGCCGGCTTCGACGACGTGTCGCTGATCCTGCACGCCAGCTTCTTCTATCAGGGGCACGACCTGTGGGCGCCCGCCTCGTACATCCAGCGCACCGCCGTCGGCAACCAGTGCCCCGCGATCGAGGTCGGGCAGGTCTCCAACGGCGGTATGGCCGCGCTCGGCCTCGCGGTCGATCATCTGCGGGCCGGCCCGACGGCCGGCGAGGCGGACCGGCGGGTGCTGGTGACGACCGGTGACGCCTTCCGCCCGCCCGGCTTCGACCGCTGGCGCAGCGACTCGGGAACCTTCTACGGGGACGGGGGCACCGCCCTCGTGCTGTCCTCGCGGGAGGGCTTCGCCCGGATCCGGGGCCTGGCCACCGTCTCCGCACCGGAGTTGGAGGGGATGCACCGCGGTGACGACCCCTTCGGCAGTGCCCCGTTCAGTCACCGGCCGGTCGTCGACCTGGACGCCTGCAAGAAGGACTTCCTGGCCACCCGCCGGGTCACCCAGGTGATCGCGGCGAGCGGAGCCGCGCAGGACGCCGCCGTCGAGCAGGCCCTCGCCGCGGCCGGGGTCACGCTCGCCGACGTCGACCGTTTCGTCCTTCCGCACCTGGGCCGCAAGCGGCTGCGGGCAGGGCATCTCGCCCGCTTCGGGATCGCGGAGGAGCGCACGACCTGGGAGTGGAGCCGCAGTATCGGGCACCTCGGCGCCGGTGACCAGATCGCCGGGTTCGACCACCTGGTCGGCTCGGGGACCCTGGGCGCCGGGGACCTGGTCGTGTGGATGAGCGTGGGCGCGGGGTTCACCTACTCCTGCGCGGTCGTCGAAATGCTGGAACGGCCCGACTGGGCGGGCACGACACCTACGGGAGACGTCGGATGACCGCCGCACAGCCTCTGCCCGTCGCCCTGCTGCTGCCGGGTCAGGGCTCCCAGCACCAGCGGATGGCGGCGGGACTCTACGGACACGAGCCGGTGTTCACCGCGGCGATGGACGAGTTCTTCGACGCGGCGGGCCCCGAGGGCGGTCCGCTGCGCGAGGACTGGCTGGCCGAACGGCCCGCCACGGACATGGACCACGTCACCCGCTCGCAGCCGCTGCTCTTCGCCGTGGACCACGCGCTGGGCCGGCTGGTGCTGAGCTGGGGGGTGCGCCCGGCGGCCCTGCTGGGACACAGCATCGGGGAGCTGGCCTCGGTGGCACTGGCCGGGGTGTTCGGCCTTCGGGACGCGACCGGCCTGGTGCTCGACCGGGTACGACGGCTGGCCGAGGCCCCGCCGGGCGGCATGCTCGCGGTCGCCGCGTCCACGGCGGAGGTGACGCCGTATCTGAGCGGAGACGTCGTGGTCGGCGCGGTCAACGCCCCGCGCCAGACCGTGCTGGCCGGCCCCGACGGCCCGCTGGACAAGGTCGACCGTACGCTGCGGGAGGCGGGGTTCGTCTGCCGTCGGGTGCCGTCGCTCAGTGCCTTCCACAGTCCGGTGCTCGAACCCGCCTGCCGGGGCGCGGCCGAACGCTTCGCCGCGGTGGACAAGAGCACACCGTCCCTGCCGGTCCACTCCGCCTACACCCCCGGACCGTTGACGGAGTCCGCCATCGACGATCCCTCCTTCTGGGCACTGCAGCCGGTGGCGCCCGTGCTCTTCTGGCCCGCGCTGGAAGGGCTGTTGGCGACCGGCGACCATCTGCTGCTGGAGGTCGGACCGGGGCAGGGCCTGTCCCAGGTGGCCCGCCGTCACCCGGCCGTCCGGCGGGGGACCAGCGCGGTGGTGTCACTGCTCCCGGCCCGGCCGGGCCCACCGGAGGCGGACCGGGCCGCGCTGGACGCCGCAGTGGCCCGAATGGAGGAGGCGGGCCACCCGATCGCCCGCACAGCCGCGGCCCACGACCACCCGCACCCCCGCACCACAACCGCCTGACCGCACCCGACCGACGCCGCGCCCCCGCTTTGTTCACGGGGGCGCGGCGTCGTTCGGGTGCGGAGTGACGCGGTACGGGCCGGGGCAGGGTGCCGGTTCCGCACGGTCGCCGTACGGAACCGGTCGCTGTACGAATCCGGTCGGGCTAGGCGCGGACGGTCGCCGTGACGTAGCGCACGGGCGTGTCGATCGTGAGCGGCCCGTCCCCGTCACGCATCGCGTCGAGCGAGGTGATCAGCCGCTCCCGCAGCTGCCGGCGCTTGTCGTCCGAGAGGTGGTTCCACAGCAGGCGCATGCCCTGCGTGTGGGACCAGTCCACCCATGCCAGACCCGACTCGGCCACCAGGTGGACGGGCTCGTCGACGACCGACACCTCCTGGAAGCCGGCCTTCTCCAGGGTGCGGGTGAGGTCGGCCGGGTCCGCGAGCCAGCTGTTGAAGCGCTGCTGGAGACGCTCGGGCTGCCACTGCGGCGGCAGGTCGAGCAGCAGCTCGCGCGGGATGAGCTCGGTGAACACCGGGGGCAGGAAGGGGAAGGTGTCGTCGCTGAACACCGGGCTGGTGAAGGCGAGCCGCCCGCCGGGCGAGAGCAGCGGCGCGTAACGGGCGAGGGCCGCGGGCGCGTCGGGCAGGAAGATGACGCTGTAGCTGCCCAGGACCACATCGAAGGAGCGCGGTTCGAAATCGGGGTGCTCCCCGTCCATCACCCGCAGATCCACCGTGGTGGTGTTCCGCAGCGCCGCTTCCTTCGCGGCCTCCTCGATCATCGCCTCGGCGACGTCGATGCCCACCACGCTGCCGTTCGGCCCCACGCGTTCGGCCGCCGGGAAGACACAGGCCCCCCGGCCGCAGCCGACGTCGAGGACCCGCTCGCCCTCCCCGGGGGCCGCCCGTTCCACCAGCCGCCGGCCCATCGGAGTGAAGAACTCCACGCCGAGCCGGTCGTAGGAGGCCGCGGCGCTGTTGAAGGCGGCCGCCACCTCGGATTTGTACGTGGACGTGTCCACTGACCCTCCCGCTCTCTCGGTGGATTCACCACCTTTCCCGCCCTGTCTCGGGCACGGATGGAGGGGTCTTGGAGCGCCACTGGACTGTGGCTGGATAAAAAGCAAAGAACTCCGTGGGACGCCTGTCGGCCCTTGTTCCCGACGGTGTCGTCTCCTAAGAATTGATTCCGTCACGTACCGCACCGATTCAGGAGGAGAAAACGTGAGCGAGCAGATAGCGAGCGTTCGGCGCCTGGTGGAGGCGTACAACACCGGGAAAACGGACGATGTGGCCGACTACATCCATCCGGAATACATGAATCCGGGAACTCTGGAATTCACCTCGCTGCGCGGCCCTGAGCTTTTCGCGATCAATGTCGCATGGGTCAAGAAGACGTTCTCGGAGGAGGCCCGCCTGGAAGAGGTGGGCATCGAGGAGAACGGCGACTGGGTGCGTGCCCGGCTGGTGCTCTACGGGCGGCACGTCGGCGAGATGGTCGGCATGGCGCCCACCGGGCGGCTCTTCTCCGGTGAGCAGATCCATCTCTTCCACTTCGTCGACGGAAAGATCCACCACCACCGCGACTGGCCCGACTACCAGGGCACCTACCGCCAGCTCGGTGAGCCGTGGCCGGAGAAGGAGCACCGCCGTCCGTGACGGCGGGTTCCTCGACGCCGGGAAAGCAGGGGGAAGCTCGATGGAGTTCGGAGTGCTGGGGCCGTTGTACGTGCGGGTGAACGGGGAGACGACCGCCCCGAGCGCCCCGAAACTGCGCAACGTACTGGCGATGCTGCTCGTCCACACGGGACACGTGGTGCCCGTGCCTTCGCTGGTGCGGGATCTGTGGGACGACGATCCACCCGTCAGCGGTCTGACCACGCTGCAGACGTACATCCTGAATCTGCGCAAGATGTTCTCCGCGATCACCGGGCTGACCACGGACGAGGTGGCCCGCGACATCCTGGTGACCCGGGCGGGCGGTTATCTGCTGACCGCCGAGGCGGGAGCGCTCGACCTCCACCGCTACCGGCGCCTGGTGACCTCCGGCCGTGAGGCCCTGGTGCGCGGCGACGACGCGGCCGGGGTGCGGGATCTCAACGAGGCGCTCCTGCTGTGGCGGGGCCCCGCGCTGGTCGACGTACCGGCCGGGCGGGTGCTGGAGAGCAGGCGCCGGCAACTGGAGGAGTCCCGGCTCGCCGCCTTCGAGTACCTGGTCGACGTGGAGCTGCGGCTCGGCCTGTACCGCGAGGTGCTGGCCGAGCTGGCGGCCCTCACGGTGGAGAACCCGCTGCACGAGGGCCTGCACGGCCAGTACATGTGGGCTCTTCATCTCAGCGGGCGCAGGGCCCAGGCGCTGCAGGTCTTCCACCGGCTGCGCGGTGCGCTGGTCGCGGGGCTCGGCCTGGAGCCGGGGCCTCAGGTGCAGCGACTGCACCAGGCGGTGCTGAACGCGGACACCGACTTCGAGCCCCGCTTCGCCGTGGGCCGGACCCCGGTCGCCATGCCCGCCACCGCCTTCGGCGGGGGACGTCCCTACTGACGCCCCAGCTGACCCCCCCCGACCGACGTACCCGGTATTCAAATTTGATTGCGCCGCCGGGCCCGGCGTGACTAGGGTGCATCTAGACAAATTTGATCAGTTCGGGGAGGGGTCATGCCGGAGGAGCGCCTGCCGGAGCAGGGTTCGGAGCAGGGTCCGGAGCAGCCGGAACAACTGGAACAGCAGGACGAGACGCCCATCGACAACCCGACGGGCTGGGTCGCGGCGCACATCCGCCGCTACGACCGCAGCGGCGGCAAGGACGGGCAGAAGTGGTACGGGCTCGACACCCTGCTCCTCACCACCCGCGGCCGCAAATCGGGCAAGCTGCGCCGCACCGCGGTGATCTACGGCCGTGACGGCGAGAACGTCATCGTGGTCGGCTCGAACGCCGGAAAGCCGGAGCATCCGCTCTGGTATCTCAATCTGGTCGCCTCGCCCGAGGCGCATGTCCAGATCGGCGAGGAACATCTCGACGTGCGTGCGCGCACGGCGAACGCCGAGGAGAAGCCGGAGCTCTGGAAGCTCATGACGGGGATTTTCCCGCAGTACAAGAGTTACCAGAAGAAAACCAGCAGGGATATTCCCGTGGTGATCCTGGAGCCCGTCAAGCCGTAACCGCCGACGGCCCGTGACGTCCGGCTCCGGTCGAATGTTCAGAGAAAATTCATGGCAGGAAAAGGGAAGGTGTTTGTGTTGAACGAATTCACGCGCCGCGGATTCCTCGGCAGCGCGGCAGCGGTCGGCGGGGCCACTGTGGTGACCACAGCCCTCCCGGGGGTCCAGACCGCCGAGGCGGCCGTCCCGGAAGCGGCGGCAGGCGGTGCGTGCGGCGCCCCGACCGGACTCGTCCAGGTGGACCGGACCGACCGGCGCTACCAGGACCTGGTCAGCAGGGGCTTCAACGGGCGGTTCCGCGGCAAGCCCGACACCGTGTACGTCGTGCACACCGCGGACCAGGTCGTCGACGCGGTGAACCGGGCCCTGGACGCGGGCCGGCGGATCGCCGTGCGCAGCGGCGGCCACTGCTTCGAGGGCTTCGTCGACGACCCCGCCGTCCAGGCCGTCATCGACATGTCCGAGATGAGACAGGTCTGCTACGACTCCGCCAAGCGGGCGTTCGCCGTGGAGCCCGGCGCCACGCTCGGGGAGACGTACCGCACCCTGTACCTCGACTGGGGTGTGACCATCCCGGCCGGCGTCTGCCCCCAGGTGGGCGTCGGCGGCCATGTCCTCGGCGGTGGCTACGGCCCGCTCTCCCGCCGTGACGGAGTGGTGGCCGACCACCTGTACGCGGTCGAGGTCGTCGTCGTCGACGCCTCGGGCCGGGCCCGCAAGGTCGTGGCCACCAGTGCCGCGAACGACCCCAACCGTGAGCTGTGGTGGGCCCACACCGGGGGAGGGGGAGGCAATTTCGGGATCGTCACCCGGTACTGGTTCCGCACGCCCGGCGCCACCGGCAGCGATCCGTCCGCACTGCTGCCCAAGGCCCCCAAGTCCACCCTGCGGCACATCGTGACCTGGGAATGGTCCGCCCTCACCGAGAAGGCGTTCACCCGGATCATCGACAACCACGGGGTCTGGCACCAGCACAACAGCGCCGCCGACACCCCGTACGCCAGTCTGCACAGCGTCTTCTACCTCAACAGCCGGGCGGCCGGACAGATCCTGTTGGACATCCAGATCGACGGCGGACTCGACGGCGCCGAAGGACTGTTGAACGACTTCGTGGCCGCGATCAACGAGGGCACGGGTGTGCAGCCCACCGTCCAGCGGAGCACGCAGCCGTGGCTGCGCGCCACCCTGGCCAACAAGTTCGACACCGGCGGCTTCGACCGGACCAAGTCGAAGGGCGCGTATCTGCGCAAGCCGTGGACCGCCGCCCAGTCCGCCACCCTCTACCGCTACCTGAGCGCCGACTCCCAGGTGTGGGGCGAGGTCTCGCTCTACTCCTACGGCGCGAAGGTCAACTCCGTGCCGGAGACGGCCACCGCCACCGCCCAGCGCGACTCCATCATCAAGGTGTGGATGTCCGCGACCTGGATGGATCCCACGCAGGACGACGCCAACCTCGCCTGGATCCGGGAGATCTACCGCGACGTCTTCGCCACCACCGGCGGCGTCCCGGTGCCCGGCGACCGCACCGAGGGCACCTTCATCAACTACCCCGACATCGATCTGACCGACCCCCAGTGGAACACCTCGGGAGTGCCCTGGCACACCCTCTACTACAAGGGGAACTACCCGCGCCTGCAGCAGGTCAAGGCCCGCTGGGACCCCAAGAACGTCTTCCGGCACGCGCTGTCCGTACGACTGCCCGACTGACGACGACGAAGGTGCGGTGACCGCTTGAAGCGACCACCGCACCTTCTGCGTACCCGGGTTCGCTCAGTGCCGGCCGCCCTCGGCCCGGCCCGCGAGGAACAGGCCACGGCCCGACTGGATCCCCTCGACGAAGGTCACGCGCAGACCGGCGCGCGTGAACGCCTCCTCGTACTCGGCCCGGGTGAAGAGGGTCAGGGCGTGCGTCTCCGCGAAGTGCTGTATGCCGCTGTCCGGTTCGGCCACCACGTAGTGCACGACCATGTGCGAGGTGCGCCCCTCGCGCTCCGTGTACGAGACACGGGTCATCGTCCGCCGCCCCACGGTCACCGTGTCCCCGCTCACATGGCGTTCGAGGGATGTCTCCAGGAACCACCAGGGGTCGACCGCGACGACACCGCCCGGCGCCAGATGCTCGGCGAACGACCGCAGCGTGGAGGTGAGTTCGGCGGTGTCCTTCAGATAGGCGATCGAGCCGAACATGCAGGTGATCGCGTCGTAGGAGCGCCCCAGGGAGAGGTCGCGCATGTCGCCGCGGTGCAGAACGGCGGCGGGCGCCGCGGTGCGGGCCATCGTCAGCATGGCGTCGGACAGCTCCAGCCCTTCGACCTTGTCGAAGAGTTCGGCGAAGTGACGCAGATGCGCGCCGGTGCCGCAGGCGACGTCCAGCAACGAGGCCGCCTGCGGATTGCGGGCCCGGACGAGCCCCGCGACGGTGGCGGCCTCCGCCCGGTAGTCCTTGCCGCGCGACTCGTGGAGCAGCTCGTAGATCTCGGCCATCCCGGGTCCGTACATGGTGGAATCCCCTCCCTCAGCTGGAACTGCTGGAACTGCTGGAACTGCTGGAACTGCTGAAACTGTCGGCGTGGTCCGCCGCCCAGCTCGCGAAGGTGCGTGCCTCCCGGCCCGTGACCTTCCGCACCACATCGGTCACCGGGCCGGGGGTGACGGCCGACTCGGCGAGGTAGTCGAGCAGCATCTCGACGACCGGCGGCGGCATGAAGCCGCTCATCGCCTCGCGCCCGGCCTCACGGCTCAGCTCCTCGAAGCGGATCTCCCGGCCGATCGCCTCCCCCACCGCCCGGACCTGCTCGATCTGCGTCAGTGCCTGGGGCCCCGTCACCAGGTACTGCGCACCCGCGTGCCCGTCCTCCAGCAGCGCGGCCGCCACCACTGCGGCGATGTCGGCTTCGTGGACGATCGCGCGGGCGGCCCTGGCGTACGGGGCGCGCACCACGTTCTGCGTCCGGATGGATTCCCCCCACTTCCACAGGACGTTGCCGGCGAACTCGTCGGGGCGTACGAAGGTCCAGTCCGCCCCGCTGTCCTCGACGGCCCGCTCGACCGTCCGGTGGTGCTGGTGGCTGGGATTGCTCTCGTCCTCGAGCACCGAGCTGGACGACAGGACGACGATGTGCCGGACCCCCGCCTTGCGGGCCAGCGCCGCGACCTCGTGGGCGGTCTCGGGCACCGGGAAGAGGTACATCCGGTCGACGCCCTCCAGCGCGGCGGGCAGGGTCTTCGGCTGCTCCAGGTCGCCCTGGACGACCTCGACGCCGGCCGGCAGCGCGGCGGTCCCGGGTGTCCGGGTGAGCGCCCGCACATGATGCCCCGAGGCCACCAGGCCCTCCGTGACATGGCGGCCGACCCTGCCCGTGGCACCGGTCAACAGAATGTTCAAGGTCCCTCCTCGGCAAGCGAAGCGGTACCCCCCCGGAAGTCTTCCGGAGAGGCGATCGCAGGACGCCAAGGCTGGCGTGCCGGGCTAGAGGACCCGGTGAGCGCCGATGGATCCGCACCCGCCCGCCCCGCTCCAGGAGGACTGGAGCGATACACCAGCCGTTCTCGTGCGGGTCGGGGGCAGTCTGGCGTGACATCGTCCGCGAGACTGTGAGGAATCGCCATGTCATTGGCCGAGCGCAAGGCGTTGTGTCTGGAGATGGTCGCCGCCTGGAACCGGTGGGACCTGAGCGGGATCATCAAGCACTGGTCGCCGGACATCGTGCACTACTCCGAGGACACCGAGGTGAGTTCCGCCGACATGATCAAACTCATGGAGGCCGGGCTGAAGGCGTTCCCCGATCTCCAGCTCGAAGTGAAGAGCATCATGGCCGAGGAGGACCGGGTCATCCTGCGCATCACCGTGACCGCCACCCACCAGAACGAGTTCATGGGCGTGAAACCGACCGGACAGCGCGTCAGCTGGCACCTGGTGGAGGAGCTGCGCTTCGCCGACGCCAAGGTCGTGGAGCACTGGGACGTCATCAACATGCGTCCCCTGCTGGTCCAGTTGGGCAAGCTGCCGGACGTTCCGAAGGTGGAGCTGGAAGCAAGCGCCTGACCTGTCCGGACGTTCAGCCGCCGGTGTGCCGCTCCACCGGCGGGAGCCCGGGGGTGCGGGCGTGCTCCGCACCCCCGGGGCCGGGGTGTCCCCTGCGTCGGATCAGCCCCGTCCGGGAGCCCTTCGCCGCGCCCCGGGCCGCTCACTATGCTGACGCGCAGGCGGGCGGCAGGCAGGCGGAACGCCGCACCAGACGGAACGGGGTGACGATGTCGGCGACGAGGTTATTGGTCCTCGGGGTGGTACGCGGCTTCGGCAGGACGCACGGCTACCGGGTCCGCGCCGAGCTGCTGTCCTGGGGGATCGACGACTGGGCCAACGTCAAACCCGGTTCGATCTACCACGCCCTGCGGCAGCTGGCGAAGGCCGGCCTCCTGGAAGCCAGCGAGATCGCGGACTGGCCGGGGCGGGTGGACTACAGCCTGACCCCGGAGGGGGACAAGGAGTTCTTCCGGCTGCTCGTCGACGCGCTGGAACGGCCCGAGCACCGTGCCGACATGCTCAGCGCCGGCCTCGCACTGCTGCCCGCGCTCACCCGTGACCGTGCCGTCTCCGTGCTCTCCACGCGGCTTGCCGTCCTGGAGACCCAGCGCGCGGTGCTGCGCGAGTCGTCCGCGGTCGACGCCGAGGCGCTGCCACCGCATCTTCGCGAGCTGTGGACGATGCGGGCACGGTATGCCGACCTCAGCGTGGAATGGACTCGTGACCTCCTGGAACGGGTGACATCCGGGGAGTACGAGATGGCGGGCGAGCACGAGGGCACCTTCGGGATGCCGGGAGCCTGGCGGTCCCTCATCGAGCCGTTGGTGCACTGACGGGCCTTCGCACACCTCACTAATCAAACTTGCATAGTGGGCCGTCCGTGCCCTAGCTTGGATGGGTAATCAAATTTGATTACTGAACCGGGGTGCCGTTCGTTTCCGCCCTCCCGTCCTCGGGGGCTCTCCCGGTGCGTCCGCCATGGCGCACAGCCCCTCGTGGCGCATCAGGACCAAGGAGTCACAGATTGAGTTCGCAATCCACGCTTGCCATCGAGACGTCGGGCCTCGTCAAAGTCTTCGGTGAGACCCGTGCCGTCAACGGCGTCGACCTGGCCATCCCCCAGGGCGTCGTGTACGGCGTGCTGGGACCCAACGGCGCGGGCAAGACGACGACGATCCGGATGCTGTCCACCCTGCTGACCCCCGACGGCGGAACCGCCCGGGTGCTCGGGCACGACGTGGTCAAGGAGGCCGAGGCGGTGCGCAGCCGGGTGAGTCTCACCGGCCAGTTCGCCTCGATCGACGAGGACCTCACCGCCACCGAGAACCTGACCCTGCTCGCCAGGCTGCTGGGCTTCTCCCGCGCACAGGCGGCGGACCGGGCCGAGGAACTGCTCGCGGCCTTCGACCTCACGGATGCCGCCGGACGGCAGTCCAAGACCTTCTCCGGAGGCATGCGCCGCCGGCTCGACATCGCCGCCAGCCTCGTCCTCACCCCCGACCTGCTCTTCCTGGACGAGCCGACCACCGGACTCGACCCGCGCAGCCGCAACCAGGTGTGGGACAGCGTGCGGGCCATGGTGGCCCTGGGCACCACGATCCTGCTCACCACGCAGTATCTGGACGAGGCCGACCAACTGGCCGACCGGATCGCCGTCATCGACCACGGCCGGGTCATCGCCGAGGGCACCACCGGCGAGCTGAAGTCGTCGGTCGGCACCGGAGCCCTGCACGTACGGCTCGTCAACGCCGAACAGCGCCCCGACGCCTCCCAGTTGCTCACCCGGGCCCTCGCCTCGCCGGTCTTCCAGGAGTCCGACCCGTTCTCGCTGTCCGTACGGACCGACGACCACGAGAGGGTGGCCCGAGCCCTGGCCGAGCTGGCCCGCTCCGAGATCGCCGTCTCGGACTTCGCCTTCGGCCGGCCCAGCCTCGACGAGGTCTTCCTCGCCCTGACCGGCCGCCCCGCGGAAGCCGACAACACCGACCAGGAGGACGCGGCATGACCGTCACATCCGAGACGACGGCCACCCCCGGTGTGCCCACCGACGCCCTGCGCAAGGCCCTCACCAGTCAGATCCGCCCCTCCCGCCCCAACCCGCTGACCGCCGTACGGGTCTCGGCCTGGCGGACGATGCGGAAGATGAAGCACTACGGCGTGGCCGTGCTGTTCGACGTCACGCTGATGCCCATCATCTTCCTGCTGACCTTCACCTATCTCTTCGGCGGCGCGTTCGCCGGCTCGACCAAGGAATACCTCCAGTACTTCCTGCCGGGCGTCCTCGTGCAGACCGTCGTGATGCCGACGGTCTACACAGGTACCGCGCTCAACATGGACATCACCCGGGGCATCTACGACCGCTTCCGGACCCTGCCTTTCTGGCAGCCGGCCACCATCGTGGGCAGCCTTCTCGGCGACATCGTCCGCTATGTGCTGGCGATGACCACCACGATGGGTGTCGGCCTGGCGCTGGGCTTCCGCCCCGACGGCGGAGTGGGCGGCGTGCTGGCCGCGATGCTCCTGCTGCTGGTATTCGCGGTGAGCGTCAGCTGGATCTTCGCCGCCCTGGGCGTGGTCGCCAAGGCGCCCGAGACGGTGTCCGGCTCCAGCATGCTGGTGATGTTCCCCCTGGTCTTCACGAGCAACATCTTCGTGGAGCCCGAGACGATGCCCGGCTGGATGGAGGCGATCGTCAAGGTCAACCCGGTCAGCAACGCGGCCACCGCCGTACGCGGACTGGTCCACGGCGATGCGAGCGGCGCCGACATCGGCTGGGTCCTGCTGGCCTGCGCAATCATCACGGTGATCTTCGCCCCGCTGACCATGCACCTCTACCGCGCCAAGAGCCGCACCTGACGGCGCCCCCGAACGAGCCACGGCAGCCGGGGTCGGTCGTCTCCCCCGTCGGCTGACCCCGAGCTGCCGTGGCTCTCCCTCCCCGAATACGGAAGCGGCGCCTCCGAGGCGAAAACCCCTCGGAGACGCCGCTTCCGCGCCCCGGCTCCCTCCTCGGGGCCGGCGACCCGGCGGAAAGCCGATGTTGTGCGCTACGCGAGCTCAGACGGGGAAGCCTGGGCGGCCGGCTTGTCCTCGGAACACCCCGAGACTGCGAGCAGCGCTGCTACGGCGGTGGACGCTATGAGGAACTTACGCGCATTGCCCATGAGTTGCCCTGCCTGCTCCGAGACCGCTTCCCTTACCGGGCGGACCCTCAGTTTGAGCTGAATGAACAGGATCACCGAGAGTCGGTCATCTCGGTCTGCCGGCCTCGACGCAGCGGAGCCAGCTGGAGAGCGAGCGTTGACCTGGGGCTTCGACGCCCGGTCAGGCTGCCGAGAACTCGACCGCGAGACACCTCTGTTGCCCGTTGCCGACCCCTGCATCTGGTACGGCAGTGGCACGAACCTCAGCCGACGACAGTCAGCTACGACGGCGAGAGCGCCGGCCGAATCAGGGACCAGGCCCATTGCTGCCAGAGCAATGAGCGGCCACCCGGGCGGGAATGACGGTCTGTCACATGCCTGTGACATGGGGCCGACGATTCCGGAACGCGTGCCCCAATAACGTTGTTCTCGCTGGTCAGAGAGGCCGGCGCGGCAGAAGCCAAATCGCCAGGAGCCGTCATGCCCACCGCACTCCGTACCGCCCTCGCCGTCGTCGCCCTCGTGGGTACGGCCACCGCTTCTGTCGTCACGGCCACTGCCGCCGGCGCCGCCACTACGGCCGCGTCCTCCACGAGCAGCGCCTGCCTTGCCACCAAGACCATCCCCTCCGCCTTCGGTGGCTGGAAGGTCAAGCTCGTCAACAGCGCCGACAGTGGCGCGTCCGCCAAGCTCCTTGACGAGAAGGGTCACGTCGTCTCGACCGTCGACCAGAGCAGGACCGTCGACTCGGCCCGTGGTCTGCGGATCACCGGAGTGCTCAGCGCCAAGCCCGTCTTCGGGCAGCGCAGCGAGGGCGGGTCCACCCCCTGGAAGTCCACCGCCTTCCCGGTGCTGTCCGCCGACTGCACGCAGAGCGGCAAACTCGTGCGCACCCTGCGTCTCGACTCCCGTACGGTCGCGCAGATTTTCAAGATCTCCGCCAGCCACTACCAGGCCCGCGTCTACCAGAGCGGCAAGCTGGTGCGGTTCATCGACGCGCACGGTCGCGCCGGCGCGGCCCTGTTCGGCAGCCGCACGCTCGTGCTGAACCCCGACGGCACGACCGTCACCTGGACCGGGGCCAAGACCGCCGCGAACCCGCGTCTCGGCCGCTACAAGCTTGCCAACGGCGCCATGGTGAAGCTCGTCAAGCGCGCGGGTGTCTACGGGGCGCAGCTGACCACCAGCCACGGCACGTTCTCCGTCGAATACGCCAAGGGCCGCCCGTCCGTCCAGCAGGACGACGTCACCCTGATCGTCCTGGGCGCCGACGGCACCCTCAGCGGCTACGTCTACGGCAAGGCCCAGAAGGCCCCGGTCTACCTGGGCGCCTGAGGCACCAGCGGCCCCTGACTTGTCTTTCTGGGCAGGTCAGGGGCCGTTTCCGTTGGCGAGTTCCTTGGCGGGACCTTCAGAAGTCATCCCGCAGGATCTGGCGCGTATGGCACGGCCCTTCGCCTCGAAGCTCCCCTGGCAAAGCTGGGAGCCCCGGAGCGTCTGAGCGGACGCGGTCGTGCTGGAGGCCCGCAAGGCCGCCGAGGCCGACGAAGCACCGGCCACCACGGCAGATCCGGAGCCGGACCGGGCGAGTGTGACGTTCCTGACCGAACGGCGGCTGGCCCACCTGCCGCCCGACACCCAGCCGCTGCCGTCGGTCGCGGCCTACGACCAACTGCTGCGACCGCGGCAGCGGCCGGACCGATCCCCCGCCGAGGGAGAAACGCCATGACGACGTTCAACGCCACCGCGGACTGACCGAACAGGCCGCCGACGCTGCCGTCGACCAGGCATGCCGCATGCTGCGGCTGTCCACCATCCGAGCTCAGTTCCCCGAGCCGGCCGAGACCGCCGCCCGTGACCAGATGTCGTATCGCGGCTTCCTCGCCGAGCTGCTGATGGCCGAGTGCGACGACCGGGCCCGCCGCCGTTCGGAACGACGGATCAAGGCCGCCGCCTTCCCTCGCGAGAAATCACTGCGGGCCTTCGATGTCGAGGCGAACCCGAACGTCGATCCGGCGGTCATCCACACCCTGGCGACCTGGGAGTGGGTCAAGAAGGGCCTGCCGCTCTGCCTGATCGGCGACTCCGGCACCGGCAAGTCGCACCTGCTGATCGCGCTGGGCGCCGAAGCCGCGATGGCCGGCTACCGGGTCCGCTACACGCTCGCCACCAAACTCGTCAACGAACTGGTCGAGGCCGCGGACGAGAAGGTGCTGACCAAGACCATCGCCCGCTACGGCCGAGTCGATCTTTTGTGCATCGATGAGCTGAGCTACATGGAACTCGACCGCAGGGGCGCCGAGCTGCTGTTCCAGGTGCTGACCGAACGCGAGGAGAAGAACAGCGTCGCCATCGCCTCGAACGAGAGTTTCAGCGGCTGGACCAAGACCTTTACCGATCCCCGGCTCTGCGCGGCCATCGTCGACCGGCTCACCTTCGGCGGCAACTGATCCAGACCGGCACCGAATCCTACCGCCTCGTCCTCACCCAGGCCCGAGCCGCCGCCCAAGACGCTGGTGGATACCCTGCACGCTGAGCCGTTCCAGCGGCCGGAGACTGCGGCAGGCTTGCCCTCCAGAACAACCGAAATGGGCAAGAACGCGCGAGGCAGACCATGTCAACATGCTTGATCATGGAGGACTACGAGACAAGTCACGCGACACTGGCCGCCATCGCCGCCCGGCACGGGACCACCGCCGCACAGGTACGGCCCATCCTCTCAGGGGCTGCCAATCGCGCCTTCTTTCTCGGGGACGACCTGGTACTGCGTATTCCGCGAACCAAGCGATTTCTCCCCGACCTGGTCAAGGAAGCCGCAGTCATCCCCGCCGCACGACGCGCTGGCGTGCGCACTCCGGATGTCGTCACGTTCGATGACACATGCTCCTCGGTGGACGTGCCCTACATGGTTCTCGTCCGAGCGCCGGGAGTCGATCTCGCGCAGCTCGAACTGCCCGCCGCCGAGACGGAACGTGTCTTTCATCAGGCGGGACGGGAGGTGGCCAAGCTCCACC
Source organism: Streptomyces sp. NPDC050121 (assembly GCF_044460385.1). Classification (NCBI taxonomy): domain Bacteria; kingdom Bacillati; phylum Actinomycetota; class Actinomycetes; order Kitasatosporales; family Streptomycetaceae; genus Streptomyces; species Streptomyces sp. NPDC050121. Next base: position 46,471 of record NZ_JBITJV010000044.1, read on the forward strand.
GGCTGTCTCTGACCACGGCAATGAACCTCTCCGCCGTTCCTGCGGACGACGACGCCGAAGATCCGCGGGCGATGGTGGGCCGTCTTCTGGCCGACGGCTGGATCGACTCCGAGGCTGCTCACTGGCTTACCGACTGGTTCGACCGGCTCTCGGCCCATCTCCCCCCTGACTCGCACCGGGTTCTGGTGCACGGGGACATCGCTCCACAGAACCTGCTCGTCTCCTCGAAGGCGGCAGATCTCACTGGCATCGTGGACTGGGGAGATGCTCAGTGGGCAGACCCGGCCACCGAGTTCGCCAAGATTCCCTTGGCCAGCGTCCCGGCCATGCTCGATGGATACCGGCAGGAGGCTGAAGAAGGATCCCCAGCGGACACCCAGTCCTGGGAAGCCCGCGTGCTCTGGTTCCACCTCACCTGGGCCCTCGCCCGCGTGATGGATCCCCTCCCGCAGCCCGGCGAACGCCACTGGACCGCTCCTCCAGCCAGTCGACTCCTGGGTCTCCTTCGCTTCTTCGCCTCAGCCCCGCCAGCCCCCTGGGCCGATCTGACCTGATCCAGCGGTGTCAACTCTCATCGACATTTGGCGGCCAGTTGATCGACAAGTGCTGCCGAAAGTCGTCAACAAACGGTGTCCGCTGCCACCTACAAAGCCACCGGTGGCAGGCGGCCGACATCGTGATCACCGTCTCCGGAGCTGTGCGGCGCCTTCTTGACATGCTCGGCCGCGGAGTCGTGGTCGCTCTCGGGCAGTGGAAGGTGCGCTGCTCCCGGTAGGGGCGAAGCAGTCTGCGTGAGGGAAGGTCGCGTATCCGTTACGTGGGCCGTGGGCTGTAGTGGCTCAGGAACATGTCGACGCCGCTGGTGATGAGACGGTCGGTGAGGTCGTCGTCGATGTGTGTGCCGTAGGAGCCGAAGACCATATGGGGGAAGACCAGGAGCGCGTAGAGCTGGATGATGGCCGCCTCCAGGTCGGGGATCACCAGTCGGCCCTGGTCCGCCAGGATGCGCAGTGCCTTCGCGACCGCGGGATGGTGCCCCTCGGGTCCGTGCTGCCGCCAGGCCCGGCCCAGCTCGGGAAAGCGCTGCGCCTCGGCGGCCACGAGGTTGCGCAGCGCCGCCACCTCGCGATTGGTGCGCACTGAGTGCACCCAGCTGCGCCCGGCGTCGATGAGGGCCGTGCGGAGGTCCTCGGCCTCCGCCAGCCGTTCGAGCGCGGCCGACGCATTTCCCGTGAGGGGTTCGTCGAGGGCGCCCGTGATGACCGCGGTGAAGAGGGCTTCCTTGCTGCCGAAGTGGTTGTAGACGGTCACCTTCGACACCCCGGCCCCGGCGGCGATGGCGTCCATGCCGACGCCGAAGCCCTCCCGCAGGAACAGCTCGCGGGCGGCCCGCACGATGGCCTGCCGCTTGAGCTCCGCACGGGGGCCGGCTGGGGGGTGCTTGGCACTTTCCCTGCTCATGGCCAGGACTCTAACACTCGCCTGAACTGAACAGTTGAGTTCATATAAACTGAACAGTACAGTTCAAGTGCTTCTCGCACTCATCCCGGCGCGCGCCCGCGCGCCACCTCGCCTCAAGGACCTGCCATGACCCATTCCACTGCCGGTACTCCGCACGCACCGGACCACACCGCCCCGTCGCCTCCCGACCCGCGCCGCTGGGCCGCCCTGGCGCTGATCTGCCTGGCCCAGTTCATGCTGATCCTGGACGTCACCGTGGTGAACGTCGCCCTGCCCGACATGGCCGCCGACCTGGACCTCGACCGTGAGACGCTGACCTGGGTCGTCACCGCGTACACCCTCTGCTTCGGCGGTCTGATGCTGCTCGGAGGCCGCCTCGCCGACGCCCTCGGCGCGCGCCGCACCCTGCTCGCCGGACTCGCCCTCTTCACTGCCGCATCCATGGTCACCGGACTGGCTGAAAACGCCCCGGTCCTGCTCGGCGGACGCATCGCCCAGGGCGTCGGCGCCGCCCTGCTGTCCCCGTCCGCGCTGTCGATCGTCACCACGACCTTCCACGGCGCGGAGCGCAACAAGGCCCTCGGTGTGTGGGCGGCGATCGGCGGGTCCGGTGCCGCGGCCGGTGTCCTGGTCGGCGGGGCGCTCACCGAAGGGCCGGGCTGGCAGTGGGTCTTCTACGTCAATGTGCCCGTCGGCCTCCTGGTCCTGGCCGCCCTCCCCGCCTTTGTGGCGGCCCGGGCGCCGCAGCCCGCCCGACTCGACCTGCCCGGCGCGCTGCTGGTCACCGGGGGCACGGGCGCGCTGATCTACGGGCTGGTGGAGGCGGGGGATTCGGGGTGGGCGGATCCCGCCACGCTGGTGCCGCTGGCCGGCGCAGTGGTGGCCTACGTCCTGTTCGCGGTCGCCGAACGGGCCGGCCAGGCCCCGCTGATGGACCTGCGGATGTTCACCCGGCGGCCCGTCCTCGCCGGGGCGTTCCTGATGCTGATGGCCACGGCCCTGCTGATCGCCTTCTTCTTCCTCGGGTCCGTCTACCTCCAGCACCTGCGAGGCTTCAGTCCGCTGAAGACCGGCCTGATCTTCCTGCCCGTGGCTGTCGCCACCGGCATCGGCGCGCACCTGGGGTCCCGCCTCGTCGGCCGGATCGGCAGCCGCGCCACGGCCGTCGCCGGCATGGTGATCGCGGCTGTCGGAACGGTGCCCCTCACTCGGCTGTCGGGTACCGGCAGCGTGTACGGGAGTCTTCTGCCGGGCTTCGTGATCGCCTCCCTGGGTGTCGGCGCGGTCTTCGTCACCGCTACGACCACCGCGCTCGCCATGGTCGAGCACCGAGAGGCGGGGCTGGCCTCCGGAGTCGTCAACACCTTTCACGAGGTGGGCGGTTCGATCGGCGTGGCGGTCGTCTCCACCGTTGCGGCATCCGGCTTCGAGCGCGGCGCGGTGGGCGGCTTCAACGACGCGTTCACCGTGTGCGCAGTGGCGGCCGCTGTCAGTGCCGCGGTGGCCGTGGGGCTCGTACCGCGCGGCAAGCCGCAGTTGACCGGCGGACCGCACGTGCACTGAGCCGACGCTCGCCACCTGGTGGGCCGGCGGTGCGTCGGCCGTCGAGGTGCGTGAGGGCCGCCGGATCGCCGTACCGGCGGCCGTGCCTTGTGGGGAGTGGCCGCGCTGGTCAGCCGAGGGCCTGGATGAGGTCGTTGCACGCCTGTTCGCAGGAGCGGCAGGCAGATGGCCATGAGGTGTGCGGGCACGATCACCACAGCAATCAGGCCATTTGCTGGCTCGTTGACTCGGTGTTTCTTGGGAGTTGGTCGATCACCGCTGAGGAGCCGTTAGGATCACGGCATGGTTACGGCTTGGTCGCCCCGGCGCACACCCTGGACCGGCATGGTGTCAGGGTCGTTGCTGCGCGTGCTGGCCTTGGCCGTGCTGCTCTTCGGCGTCGTGATCACGCACTGCGTGCACGCCGAGAGTGTCAAGGGTCACCTGATGACCAGCGCGACTTCCCCGGGGGCGCTGCCGGACGCGGAGGCACTCAAAGGCGCGGAGGAGCAGTCCCCGCACCGGATGGCGGCAGCGGATGACCGCCACGACGGTCACGGGCCGTCACATCCGGGCCAGCAGTGTGCATCTGATCAGCCGCCGCACGGTTCGACCTTGGTATCACCCTGCTTTGCAGCATCCGTTCGCGAATCCGCCACCCCAGGCCATGCACGTGCAGAGCGAGGCAAGCCCGGATTCGGTTTCTCTGGTGGCTCGTCATTCGCGGCCCTGAGAACATCCGTGGTGCAGCAGGTCTAGAGAGCCAGGATTCCTCCATCCGGCCTTCCGGTTTTCACCGGTTCGCCTGACCCGCGCGGCGAGATCCGGATTCTGTCCACACCATGGGGATCCAGGTCGCATTCACTTCACGCCGTCCTGCCCCCACCCATGCATGCATGCTGCCCTCCCGGCACGGCCGGGAAGGTGACAGCCGCACGGAGGACCTGTGCCGTCATATTTACGGATGCCGTTGTACGCACGGCGTACCTCGGCCGGCCCACCATGGCCGCGCCGGCTCGGCTCCCTGATCCGGGGCGTCCTGCTGGTGGCGATCGTCCTGTGCGCCGTCGTACACGGGCACGGAACGGACGAGGAGCCGCACGTAAACGAGCCCGCCGCCGTCGCGGCATCGGAGGCGACGCCGGGCGCGGCACACCAGCACGGGCCGCGAACTCCACATCCGCAGCACGGTGCTGAGCAGTGCGTGCATGAAGCGGTCGTCCGTACGGCGGCCGAGGCGCCGGAGCAGCCATCGCCGGGCGCGGACGTCCCGACGTCACTTGTCGCGGGGGCCGTGGCCCTCGGACACCCCTTGGCTCTTCGTGGGACGCGCAGACGGCGCCGACCAGGCAACGGCCGGACGCAACTCACCCGTACGGCCCGGTTGCGCATCTAGATCTCTCGCCCGCAGCCGCATCGCAGGCTGCCGCGCGCCGGACGGTACCGAGCACGGATCTGCGATCCGTGCCGGTCGCCGTGGTGCGCGCGTGATGAATCCCGCCCTGTGTATTCATCGAGCGAGAGCGAAAACATGCAGTCACTGACGTCTGTGCAGAAGACCGCCTCCCCCTCTGGCCAGTCCGCGCTGACGCAACTGGTGGGGAACACGCCCCTGCTGCGGGTCTCGGAGCCGCTGGCCCCGGCCGGACGCGGCTTCTGGGCCAAACTCGAGGGCTTCAACCCCGGCGGCATCAAGGACCGTCCGGGGCTCCACATGGTCGAGCGGGCCCGGGCCCGCGGCGACCTGCGGCCCGGCGGACGGATCATCGAGTCCACCAGCGGCACCCTGGGCCTGGGACTGGCGCTGGCCGGCATGGTGTACGGCCATCCGGTCACCCTGGTCACCGACCCGGGGCTGGAGCTGTCCATGACCCGGCTGCTGACCGCGTACGGAGCCCAGGTCAACGTCGTCTCCGAGCCCCACCCGGCGGGCGGCTGGCAGCAGGCCCGCCGTGAGCGCGTGCAGCGGCTGCTGGAGCGGCACCCGGAGTCCTGGTGCCCGGACCAGTACAACAACCCCGACAACGTCGCCGCCTACACCCCACTGGCCCTCGAACTCGCCTCCGAAATGGGCCACATCGACGTCCTGGTGTGCAGCGTCGGCACCGGCGGCCACTCCGCCGGCGTCTCCCGGGTGCTGCGCCAGCTGTACCCGGACCTGACGGTCGTCGGCGTGGACACCACGGGTTCGACGATCTTCGGCCAGCCCGCCCGGCCCCGCCTGATGCGCGGACTCGGCTCCAGCATCTACCCCCGCAACGTCGCCTACGAGAACTTCTCCGAGGTGCACTGGGTGGCCCCGCACGAGGCGGTGTGGACCTGCCGTCAGCTCGCCTCCTCGCACTATGCCACCGGAGGATGGAGCGTGGGGGCGGTCGCCCTGGTGGCCGGCTGGCTGGCCCGGACGATGCCCGCCGACGCCCGCATCGTGGCGATCTTCCCCGACGGCCCGCAGCGCTACCTGGGGACGGTGTACGACGACGACTACTGCGCCGCCCACGGCCTGCTGGACTCTCCTCCGGCTGCGGAGCCGGAAGCGATCGGCCGCCTGGACGAGAAGGAGGTCTCCCGCTGGACACGGTGCACCACCGTGGTCGATCCCCTCACGCTCCAGGACCCGTCGCAGGAGGTCGCCGAGGGACTCGGGGACCCCGGGGACATCACGAGCACCGAGTCCGACGCGGGGGAGGAGGACCGGTGAAGGGGCTGTACACGCAGGTGCGCTCGTACGAGGGCAGCGTCCAGTTGTTGATGGTGAATCAGTTCACCATCAACCTCGGCTTCTACATGCTGATGCCCTATCTGGCCGCCCACCTCTCCGGCACCCTGGGACTGGCCGGCTGGATCGTCGGGCTCGTCCTGGGCGTGCGCAACTTCAGCCAGCAGGGCATGTTCCTGATCGGCGGCACGCTCGCCGACCGGCTCGGCTACAAGCCGATGATCGTGGCCGGGTGCGTCCTGCGCACCGTCGGTTTCGCCACGCTCGGCCTGGTGGACTCGCTGCCGGCCCTGCTTGCGGCCTCGGCGGCCACCGGACTGGCCGGCGCACTGTTCAACCCGGCCGTACGCGCCTATCTCGCCGCGGACGCGGGGGAGCGCCGGGTGGAGGCGTTCGCGCTGTTCAACGTCTTCTACCAGGCCGGGATCCTGCTCGGCCCGCTGGTGGGGATGGTGCTGACCGGGGTGGACTTCCGTGTCACCTGCCTGGTGGCGGCCGGAATCTTCGCACTGCTGTCCGTTGTGCAGATCCGGGCCCTACCGGCCCGGCGCAAGGACGCGGGGGAGGAACGCGGCGGCGACCGTGAGAGTGTGTTCGCCCAGTGGCGGGGCATCCTGGCCAACCGGCCGTTCCTGCTCTTCTCCGCAGCCATGATCGGTTCGTACGTCCTGACCTTCCAGGTCTATCTGGCGCTGCCCCTGGAAGTGCGACGGCTCGGCGGCGACGGTGAGTTCGGCACGGCCGCGGTGGCGGTGCTCTTCGCGGTCTCCGGACTTAGCGCCATCCTCGGCCAGACACGGGTGACCGCCTGGTGCAAGGCCCGCTACGAGCCCGGCCAGGCACTCGTGCGGGGCCTGGTACTGATGGGTCTGGCGTTCGTGCCCCTGCTGCTCGCCACCGCGGTGCCGGTTGCGGACGCCGGACTCGGGCGGTGGCTGCTCGCCGCGGTGCCCCCGACGCTCGCCGCACTGCTGCTGGCCATCGGCACGATGATCGCCTACCCGTTCGAGATGGACACCATCGTCCGCCTCTCCGGCGACCGGCTCGTCGCCACCCACTACGGGCTCTACAACACCATCTGCGGCATCGGCATCACCCTCGGCAACCTCCTCACCGGCGCCGCACTCGACGCGGCCCGCGCCGCCGGAATGCCCGCACTGCCGTGGATCTCCCTGACCGTGCTCGGCCTCGCCTGCGCGGCCGCCCTGTACGGCCTGCACCGCAGCGGCCGCCTGAAGGCTCCCTCCCCCGAGCCGCAGCCCGCCACGGTCTGACCCACCGGCCCTCAGGTCCACGGGCGGGCGGGCACCGAACGGTGCTCGCCCGCTGAGCCGTGCCTTGATGACACGCGGCCCGCACGCAGCGACCGGCGGTGCCGGCCGGGTCGGTTCGCGGCGCGAGCCGGCAGACGGTTGACCGCCGCCGGCTACCGGCCGTCATGCCCGTCGCTCGGAGCGCAGCTGGAATCCGCAGGGACAGCAGGTGGCGGGCACGACAGCGGTGGCAGGGGGCGCCGACGCTCTCCAGCTCGGATATGGAGGCACTTGTTCCGATTGGCTGAGCGGAGTGGTCGCGGCGGCGACGGTGGTGGTGCCCCACAGGCCCCAGGCCGTGGCTGGCGCGTCGTCGACCAGGAGCGCAGGCAGGGCGAGCACACCGGCGATCGGCAGAGCCAGGGCGACACCCGGGGAGGAAACGCGTCGGCGGTGCACCTGCGCGGCGCAGACCGAGACGGTCACGAGGCCGACGGCGATCAGGGTCCAGGTCAGCGCCGTCATCGCGCTCACCTCCGTGTGGCGGGCTGTTTTGGTCCGCGGACGTCGCCGGGGGCATGGCCGTGCGGGGGTGTCCGGTGGCGCAGCTGCGGCAAGAACGCCGGTGTCCGTGCCGCGTAGGCGATGTCGTAGACGATGCCCACCAGGATCAGCGCCCCGGCCAGCGAGACGATCACGGCCGCCATGGCACTCACCCCCCCCGCCCGGACCGGGCCGGTCAGGGCCGACCGGGTCCGGCGTGGTGGTCGTGCTTGCGCAGCGGATCCTCGTCCCGGTCGTCGCGGTGCTGATCGTGGCCGCCGTGCATGTCCTGGCCGTGCATGCCGCGCATCATGAAGAACATCATCAGCGGGCAGGCGGCCACGAGGGCGAGCCAGACCATGCTTTGCAGCGACGCGCCGACGATCAGGGCACCGACGACGACGATCGCGGCGGCGAGGGCGTACATGCCGTAGTTGCGCTTGTCGTTCATCACGGGCCTCCTTCAGCGGAGGGCATAGATGCCGCAGCCAGGTCGGCCGACTTTCAGGTTTTGGTGAAAGGGCCGCCGTGCAGCGTGCTCAGGCGGCGCCGGTACTCCTCTTCGTCGATCTCCCCGCGGGCGAACCGCTCATCGAGGATCTGCTGCGGTGTGGGTGCGGCGGGGGTGTGGGTGTGTTCGTGGGGCTGGTTGGCGGCGCGGAAGACCAGCACGAGGGCTGTGATGATCAGCGCCCAGAACGCGACCATGCCGACCGACATCCCGAACCAGCCCCACCCGTTCATGCCGTGGCCGTACCAGAACATCATCGCCACTCACCTGCTTCGGATTGTGGGTGACCGGGCGCTGGATGGGCTCCCGGGGACTTTTTGCCTTCTTCCACTCCATCGTCCCTCTGCCTGGTGGGGCGGTCTGGGGCCGGACGGTCCAGGACCAGTGGGGCCGTTCAGCCCCTACCCGGCAGGGGTAGACGGGCGCAGGCTGGAGAGCGACCCGCCAAGGGAGGCGAGAAGCCCATGGGTGCCGTCGATGTCGTTGTGGTCCTGGCCTCGGCCCTGCTGGTCGGCGCGCTGGGCTGGTACTTCTTCGGACCGCGCAGGGCCGGCACCGCCCGGGTCGAGGGCGGGGTGCAGCGGGTGGAGGTCACGGTGCGGGGCGGCTACAGCCCCGACCTGATCAAGGTTCGCCAGGGCACGCCGGTGGAGCTGGTCTTCGACCGGCAGGAGGCCGGCGAGTGCACCTCCCGCGTCGTCTTCCCCGATCTCAAGGTCGGTGCCGGGCTGCCCGCCCACACCCGCACCACCGTGCGGCTCAACCCGGACCGGCCGGGCTCCTTCGGCTTCGCCTGCGGCATGAACATGATCCACGGCACGCTGCTGGTCGAACCGGCGGAAGACTCCGCGCCGCCCACCCCCGACGGCGACGGCGCGGTCACCCCACCTGCCGCGGCCGGCGGACCCCCGTCGGCGGGTGAGGAGCGGACGGCGGCAGAGGCGGAGGCGGCGGATGCCGCCGAGCGGCAGGCGGAGATCAAGGACCTCACCCGCCGGGTGCTGACGGGCGCCGTGCTGACCGCCCCGGTGCTGTTCGCCGTGATGGCACACGAGCTGTTCGGCGCGGACTGGGTGCCCGGCTGGATGCTGAACCACTGGCTGCAGCTGGCGCTGATCACGCCGGTGATGTTCTACACCGGATGGCCGATCCACGTGACGGGCTGGCTGACCCTGCGCCACCGCGCCGCCGACATGAACAGCCTGATCACCCTGGGAACGAGTGCCGCCTACGGCTACAGCCTGCTCGTCACCCTCGCCCCCGGCCTGCTGCCGGAAGACGTGCGCGAGGTCTACTTCGAGGCCGTCGGCGTCATCCTCACCCTGATCCTGCTCGGGCGGCTGCTGGAGGCCCGCGCGAAGGCCGGCACCGGCGAGGCGATCCGGGCCCTGCTGGGGCTGCAGGCCCGCACCGCCCGTGTCATACGGGACGGCACCGAAACCGAGATCCCGGTGGAGGACGTGGCTGTCGGGGACGAGATCGTCATCCGGCCCGGAGAGAAGATCCCCGTCGACGCCGAGGTGCTCTCCGGCTCGTCCGCGGTGGACGAGTCGATGGTCACTGGCGAGCCCATGCCGGTCACCAAGCACACCGGGGACATGGTCATCGGCGCGACCGTCAACGGCACCGGCTCCCTGCGGGTGCGCGCGGCCAGGGTCGGCGCGGACACGATGCTCGCCCAGATCATCCGCCTTGTGCAGCAGGCGCAGGCGTCCAAGGCCCCCATCCAGCGGCTCGCCGACGCGGTCTCGGCCTACTTCGTGCCGGCCGTGATCGCCATCGCGATCGGCACCTTCGCCATCTGGTTCACCCTCGGTCCGTCCCCCGCGCTGACCCTGGCCCTCGTCTCCGCGGTCGCCGTGCTGATCATCGCCTGCCCGTGCGCCCTGGGACTGGCGACCCCGCTGTCGGTGATGGTCGGAACCGGCAAGGGCGCCCAGGCCGGCATCTTGATCCGCTCCGCCGAAGCCCTGGAGACCGCGCACAAGCTGGACACCGTGGTGCTGGACAAGACCGGCACCGTCACCGAGGGCAAACCGGTCCTGACCGACGTCCACACAGCCGACGGCATCGACGAGACCGAGCTGCTGCGGCTGGTGGCGGCGGCCGAGGCCGACAGCGAACACCCCCTCGCGCAGGCCATCGTCACCGGCGTCCGCGAGCGCGGCCTGGCGTGGCCGGCCGCGACCGGCTTCGACTCGGTCACCGGCAAGGGCGTCCAGGCCACCGTCGACGGGCACCCGGTCCTGGTCGGCACCGCCCGGCTGCTGGGCGACGTCGGGATCGACACCAGCGCGCTGGCCCCCGTCGCGGCCGACCTCTCGGCCGCGGGCAAGACGCCCGTCCTCGCCGCGGTCGACGGACGGCCCGCCGGAGTGCTCGCCGTGGCGGACACCGTCAAGAGCGACTCCGCAGCCGCCATCGCCGCCCTGCAGCGCCTGGGCGTCGAGGTCGTCATGCTGACGGGGGACAACGCCCGGACCGCCGCCGCCATCGCCGCCCAGGTCGGCATCACCAGGGTGCTGGCCGAGGTGCTGCCCGAGCACAAGGCCGACGAGATCCGCCGCCTGCAGAGCGAGGGCCGCACCGTCGGCATGGTCGGCGACGGCATCAACGACGCCCCCGCCCTGGCCGCCGCCGACGTCGGCCTCGCCATCGGCACCGGCACCGACGTGGCCATCGAGGCCGCCGACATCACCCTGATCTCCGGCTCGCTGAGCGGCGTCGTCACCGCGATCCGGCTGTCGCGAGCCACCATGCGCAACATCCGGCAGAACCTGTTCTTCGCCCTCGTCTACAACGCCGTCGGCCTTCCCCTCGCCGCAGGCGCCCTGTACCCGCTCTGGGGACTGCGTCTGAGCCCGATCATCGCCGCCGCGGCCATGGCGCTCAGCTCCCTGTCGGTCGTCACCAACGCCTCCCGGCTTCGCCGCTGGCACACCCAGCCGCTGCCCGAGGCCCAGTCCGCCCGCGTCCATCCCCGTGTCGAGTCCGCCGCAGACCGAGCCCCGGCCCACGGCACGGCCATCACGGCAGGCCACGGGCACCACCACCCCGCCTCCCACGACGACGACAGCATGGTCACGGACCCGGTGTGCGGGATGCAGGTGGACCAGGCGACCGCCGCCGAACACCGGCAGACCGAGCACGGCGCCTACTACTTCTGCTCCACCCACTGCGCCGCCACGTTCGACGGCGACCCGGACCGTTACGCGGCCCCCACGTCCGGCGGTACGCGCGAAGGGGGTGAACCCCGATGACCACCGCTCCGACCGCCCCGCGCGACGCTCATGGGCAGCACACCCAGGCACCCGGTTACGCCGACCACAAGGACGACCGTCTGGCCCGCCTGCACAAGATCGAAGGCCAGGTCCGCGGCATCTCCCGCATGGTCACCGACGGCCGCTACTGCATCGACGTCCTCACCCAGATCAGCGCCGCCAGTCGTGCCCTGCAGGAAGTCGCCCTCGGCCTCCTCGACGACCACGTGCGCGGCTGCGTCACCGACGCGGCCCGCACCGAACCCTCCCAGGCCGAGCGGAAGTTCGCAGAACTCAGCGACACCCTGCGCCGCGCACTGCGTCTGTAATGGTTGCCGGATCACCCAGAATCACCCTGGGGGCGCGGGACTGCGACAGGTCAATGCGTGGCCGCAGGACGGAATCCTCACCTCCCGTGTCCTCCTGGGCGGTGGAACAGTGGATGGGAAGAAAGGACATCGCGTGAATGCGGGCAGGCGACCGCCCCGCCGGCCCCACGCGAAACCCGTCACCATCTGCCACTCCGACGCAGCTTCATGAAGTCGTCTCAGGCCGGCCCTCCCATAGCTCAGCCGTGCGGGCCGTCGTCCTTGCCCGGTAGCAAGACTGCGGGCACCCCGTCCCATCCACGGGGGTGAACCCACCTGCGGGCTCGGCGGGTCAGTGATCGAGAACCCTCGTGGGCGGTCCCATACTCGGCACGTGCTGGTCAAAGTGGCGTCACCTCCTCGAAGGCCATGTAAGGCAATCGGTCCGCGCGAGAACTCCCGCGGCCCGGGGGTGCTTGCACGAGTCGCCGTCAGGACTCCCGCGGCGTGCGCGGCCGCGGCCCTCGCCCCGCTGCTTCCGCCGGGCGTGGCCCAGGCGGATGAGGGGGAGAGCGACGAGGCGGCGGTGCTGGTCGAGCAGGCCATCGCGCTGATCGCCAACGACGCCGACAAGCACCAGGTGGCCGAGCGCACCGAAGACGCCCTGAAAGCCCCGCACCAGGAGGGCGTCCACCTGAACCTCGTCCGCCAGGCCCTCGACGTGGTCGAGCGTCCCGGCCCCGAAGCAGCATCCCTCCGGGAGGCCCGCGGGCTCCTGCTGCGGTCGCTGGACGGCAAGCTGCCATCGGCCCCGGAAGCCGGGAAGCCCGTCACGGGCACCGAGACCGGGACGAGCGTGGTGCTGGATGAATTCCGCCCGGCACGCGGCATCGCCGACTCGGGCGACGCGATCAAGGCGCTGACCTATCCGGTGCCCGAGCACGCGAACAACCTGGCGGAGCCTGGGCGGCATCACCGCGGTGGCGTTCGTGATCCTCCTGGTCACCGGGATCTACATCACCCAGTTCTACGCACCCATCCCGGAGGACGCGAACCAGTCCGTACGCGACCTGGTGACCGACGTGTGGCTGGGCGGCTTCGCCCGCGGCCTGCACTTCTGGGCGGCGCAGGCGATGTTCGTCCTCGCCCTCCTCCACCTGCTGCGCGTGTTCCTCCACGCCTCCTACAAGAAGCCCCGCGAGGGCAACTGGGTCGTCGGCGCGGCGATGTTCCTGCTGACGTTCCTGGCGGTGTTCACCGGCACGGTCTTGAAGTGGGACCAGGAGGGGTACGAGGCCCTGATCCACAACCTGGACGTGGCCGAACTCCTCGGCGGGGCCGGCATCTGGTTCACCGACGAGCTGACCGACCGGGTGTCCATCCTGCTGCGTCTGTTCAACGCCCACGTGGTGATCGTCCCCGGCCTGATCGTGCTGCTCTTCGTGTGGCACGCCCTGCTGATCAAGCGGCACAGGATCTCCTCGCACCCCGAGATCCCGGTGTCCGCCCTGGAGCCGTCCGAGCCGTTCACCGCCCACCTCAGGCGCGTGGCCGCCTTCGGGCTCATCCTGCTCGGGGTGCTGTCGATGCTGGGCGTGCTGGTGCCGCCCGTGGTCGGGCCGACCCCGGTCGACGGGATCGAGACCACCCGCCCGTTGTGGATGTTCTGGTGGTTCTTCCCGATGGAGGAATGGTTCGGGGTCGCCTCGATCGCTTGGGTCATCGCGGGCGTCTTCGGACTGATCTTCCTCGTGCCGTTCCTGGACCGCGGCCCGAAGCGGAGGTGGCGCGAACGCAAGCTCGCCCTCGTCGCGGCCACCGTGCTGCTGCTGGCACTCGCCGCGATCACCATCGAGGTCTGGATCGCCAACCCGAAGGGGCACTGATGAGCCCCGCCGCCCCAAGACGCGCCCAACGCTGGTTCTGGACCCTGGCCACCCTGGCGGTATGCGCGGCGGGCGCCCTGTCCGAGGGGCTGCGCGCCGCCCCAGGCCCTGGCACCGGCCTGCGCGTCCTGGTCAGCGGCCTGGTCCTGGCCGCATCCGCCGTTCAGGCGGCGCGGATCCTGGCCGCGCTCGCCAGTGGAGGCGGCGGTGGGAATCAACGCGCCGGGAGGGAGGCCGTGCCGCATACCGCAGACGAACACGGGCATCACGGCCATGCCCCGGCGGCCGGCGATCAATGACCCACCTGGAAGGGAAACGGAAATTACCCCCTCGGGGTATATTGACGGCACGCAACCCGCTCACGGCCCTACACGGATGGAAGCCATGACGACAGCCGATCACCGGCCAGATGGCGCTCGCGGCGCCGCTGCTCGGTGGACGCGCGCTGCCGTCATCGCCCTGGTGGCGGCGCTTGCCGTTCTCGTCCACCACGAAACGGCCGCCGCCGTCACCCATGTGCCGTCCGTCCGGGTTTCGGGCACGAGCAGCATGGCGGGCATGCACCACAAGGCCCCACCGGCGATGCCCGTCCACATGAGCGGGCACGCCATGCCGTCCGGTGTCACAGCCCCGGCCGCGGTCCACGACGGCGGGGCGTGCTCCGGCACAGCGATGCAGCACTGCTCTGCTGCCGGCGTCGACAGCATGAAGCTCGTGCCTCCCCACCAGCCCTCCACCGGCTGTGCTCCGGCCATCTCGCCCAGTGCAGCCGCCGGCCGGGACGTCCCGGGTACGACGGGCCGGGCACCACCCGATCTTTCGGTTCTCTCTCGATTCCTGCTGTAGGCCGCGCCCTCGGCTGCCCGCGCTCACGCGCGCGCAGTCGTGCCCTCGCGACCGAACAGAAGCGATATCGAGAAGAGGACTTCCCTGTGAACAGCATGAACCGCCGCTCCGTCCTGCTGGCCGGGCTCGGCGTCGCGGGCGCGGGCGCGCTCGCCGCCTGCAGCGGCTCCAGCAGCACGCCTGCCCTGCTCAGCCCCTCAGGGTCGGCCGTCGCCGCCGCCGACAAGAAGCGCTCCAGGAGCGGCAGGACACACGAACTGACGCTGACCGCAGCACAGGCCAAGATCGACCTGGGCGCCGGGATCACGGCCAGGACATGGGCCTTCAGCGGCCGGACCCCCGGCAAGGAACTGCGCGTCTCGGCCGGTGACACGCTCGCCGCCACGCTGTCCAACCAGCTGCCCAGCCGGACCACCACCTCCCTCCACTGGCACGGCATCGCCCTGCGCAACGACATGGACGGCGTCCCGCCGGCCACCCAGACCGCCGTCCGCGCCGGACGCAACTTCACCTACCGGTTCACCGCGGACGCCCCCGGCACCTACTTCTTCCACCCGCACGTCGGTGTCCAGCTCGACCGGGGCCTGTACGCGCCGTTGATCGTGGAGGACCCGAAGGAGCAACTGTCGTACGACGAGGAGTGGGTGATCGTCCTCGACGACTGGCTCGACGGCGTCACCGGCACCCCGGACGACGTCTTCGCCGAGCTGAGGCAGGGCATGGGCGGGATGGACATGGGCGAAGACTCCGGCGGCTCGTCCAGCTCAGGCCACGACATGGGAGACATGGGCGGCATGGACATGGACATGGGCAGCGGCACGGGCGCGACGAGCAGCTCGCCGTCTGCCTCCTCCGGCTCAGGCATGTCGATGAAGTTCATGCTGACGGGCGCCCGGAGCCCGCTGCTCGGGGGCGACGCCGGCGACGTGAAGTACCCCTACCACCTGATCAACGGCCGTGTTCCGGCCGACCCGGAGGTCTTCCGCACCAAGCCCGGCAAGCGGGTCCGGCTGCGCCTGATCAACGCAGGCGGCGACACCGCGTACCGCGTCGCCCTCGGCGACCACCGGCTCACCCTCACCCACACCGACGGCTTCCCGATCCAGCACCAGCAGGTCGACGCCGTGCTGATCGGCATGGGCGAGCGCTACGACGCCGTCGTCACCCTGGGCGATGGTGTCTTCCCCCTCGTCGCCCTGGCGGAGGGCAAGAACACCACCGGTATGGCGCTGGTCCGCACAGGCTTGGGCAGTGCACCGCAGCCGACGACGCGCCCGAAAGAGCTGGACGGAATGATCATGACCGCGTCGCAGCTGCGCGCGGCCGACGACGTGCGGCTGGCGTCGAAGAAGGCGGATCAGGTCCACCGCATCGAGCTGACCGGCGGCATGATGACGTACAACTGGGCCATCAACGGCAAGCGGTTCGACATGAACAACCCCACCGCGAACCCGATCACGGTCGAGCAAGGCCAGCGGGTACGGCTGGACTTCGTCAACGCCACCACCATGTGGCACCCGATGCACCTGCACGGTCACACCTACCAGCTCGGCAGGAGCGGGCCACGCAAGGACACCACCATCGTGCTGCCGAAGAAGACGGTGTCGGTGTTCTTCGACGCCGACAATCCGGGCCAATGGATGCTGCACTGCCACAACGCGTATCACGGTGAGGCCGGAATGATGGCGCTGGTGGCCTACCAGGGCTGATCCCGGCCAGGCGGTGCCGGGTGCCGGGAGAGGCCATCCTTTCCGGCACCCGACCCCCGGCACCCGACCCCCGGCACCCGACCCCCGGCACCCGACCCCCGGCACCCGGCGCCGACCCCGGTTCCGCGCCGGACGTCGCGCTCTGATCGGCGGCAGCCCTCAGCTCCTCGGCCGTCGGACGAACCGGCAGGTACCGCACTGCCTCGGCGGGGTACGCGGACCAGGTGGCGCCAGAGGGCCGCCCCCGGCCAGCGGCTCGCCGACCGCGCCGCCTTCTGGCTGCGCCTGGCCACCCCCACCGCGATCCCTGATGCGCTCCGACCCGCTCGACATCCCCACCGCCCTGCGCATCGGCCGCGGCGCGCTGCGCAAGATGCGCCAGAATCTCGCCTGGGCCATCGGCTACAACGCCCTCGCCCTGCCCATCGCCGCCGGCGTCTTCGAACCGGTCACCGGACTCGTGCTCCGCCCGGAGATCGCTGCCCTGACCATGTCCGGCTCCAGCATCATCGTCGCGGCCAACGCCCTGGCCCTCAAACGCCTCCACCTGCCCACCACCGAACACGCAGGACCCGAACCTGCAACCCCCACCCCCGCCCGTCTCGCTGCCGACGGGCAAGCCGAACCCGGCCCGCCGACAGACCGTGCAGCCTGACGCGGTCTTGCCGGGCTCCACCGGAACAGAGGACCGGTCGCGGTCACCCGGGACATCGACGGGGAGACGGCCTGCTCGCTTCGATCGGGTCCGGTTCTGGAGCCGGTTGCGAGTCGCGGTGGTAGGAACGAAACGGAACTGCGACGCTGAACACATGAACCAGCACCGGCCCGGGGCCGGGCGACGTTCCTTCGGCGTGGCGGCCGCCACGCTGGCCCTGTACGGCGTCTTCCTTCGGCCGCGGGTGCTGACCTGGGGCGCGACCCGCGAGGAAGCTGCCCGCGACTGCCCCGGCGACGAACTCATCCCTGACGCCGACGGCTCCTCGACCATGGCCACGACCCTGCCGGCGCCGCCCGAAGCGCTCTGGCCCTGGCTGCAGCAGATGGGCTGCAACCGCGGCGGCTGGTACAGCTGGGACCGCCTGGACAACGGCGGACACCCGAGCGCGCGACGCATCGTCCCCGACTGGCAGCACCTGGAGCCGGGTCGGCGCCTGGACTCGCTGCCGAGCGGTGATGCCTGGTTCACCGTCGCGGTCGTCGAACCAGAGCGGACACTGGTGCTGCGCTCACAGACGACCCTCCCGTCCGGGCGCCCCTTCGACGGGCCGGCCGAGCCGCCACCCAGGGCGTACGTCGACTCGATCTGGGGCTTCCACCTCCGGCCGCAGACCGGTGGCAGGACCCGGCTGATCGTCCGCACGCGGGCCCGCAGCCGCCCGCGCCCCCTCACCCGGCCTGTGGACGTGCTGTTCTGGGAACCCGCCCACCTGATCATGCAGACCCGCCAGTTCCACAACCTGCGCACGCGCGTCAGTGCGACGGCATGAAGTCAACGGAGGACGCCATGGCATCGGCCGCGGACCAGCCTCGTGCGGACGCCTGGGCATCGTGGTGAGCGCTGTGGCCGCCGTGCCACGGCCGTCGTGCGGGGAGTGCGTGCCTTTCCGGTGTCCAAGGCGTCGCAGCACACTCGCAGCCACCAAGGAGACACATGTCCGCCACCGGCCGCAAGGAACTGCAGCACCCGCGTTTCGCACGTCAGTATCTGAAGATTGCCGGCGAGGCCGACCGCCGCGGCGGCGCCGCACACCGCGACCGCTTGCTCGCCGGACTGACGGGTCGCGTGCTGGAGGTGGGTGCCGGGCAGGGCCGCAACTTCCCGCACTACCCGGACACCGTGACCGAGGTGGTAGCGCTCGAACCCGACGACACCCTGCGGGCCGTCGCCGAGCAGACGGCAGCCTCTGCACCGGTACGGGTCACGGTCGATGTCGGTGAGGCTGCCGAACTGCCTGGTCAGGAAGGCGAGTTCGACGCCGTCGTCGCCTCGCTCGTACTGTGCTCGGTGGACGAGGTGCCCAAGGTGCTGGCGGAGATGGCCCGTGTGCTGCGGCCCGGCGGCGAGCTGCGCTTCTACGAGCACGTGCGTTCGCCCCGCCGCTGGGCAGGCCGGCTGGAGGACGCGATCACGCCCCTGTGGAGCCGGGCCGCAGGCGGCTGCCACCCCAACCGGGACACCGAAGCCGCCATCCGCGCCGCGGGATTCACCATGACCGACATCGACCGGTTCGGTTTCTCTCCCTCTCCGTTCATGCCGAAGACGCTGCACATCGTGGGCACCGCCGTACGGTCCTGACATGCGCGCCGCAGCCCTGGCCGCCGGACAGTCAGCTGAAAATAGCGACGGTCAAAAGGCCGTGTGCGTTTTGGCACGGACGAGAAAACCCCTGACCTGTATTTCTGCAGCTCAGGAGCCTTTTCCGGAGTGCCCCCGGCAGGATTCGAACCTGCGCACACGGCTCCGGAGGCCGGATAATTCCCGGTTGTTTCCGCAGGTCACGGGCTTACCTGACGGGATGTTAAGTCTGTCGTCCCGCGTATGTCCCGCGAGATTGAAATGCCCTGTTTGACGCCTTCGGCCTACTTGTCGGCGACTGCTCGTCGGTCGCCCTCTGTGGCGGAGGTCACGGTTCCCTCGGGCGGGCGTAGGGAGTAAAGCGTGCCGCCTTCACTCGAACAGGGAGATGTTCCGGAGCGCGTGGGTAAGTGAAATGCGCCGGGTTGCCTCTGGCTCCCGCGGCGGCGCATCCGACGCGATGGCTCGGGCTGATGCTCCAGCTGTAGAACGCGATCTTCGTAGTGCGCGGTCTGCCAGGCGATGGCAGTGGCCGGCTTGGGCTTGGCTGCAGGACGGGCCGAGAGCCCTGGCTTCCACGGGATCGACGTCATTGCCACTTCTCAGAGACGAGCTGTTCGCCGTGCTGGAGCAGGAACTGGCCAACAGGCCGGTGGCACACGGCTGGCCGGACCAGACTTGGACCCCGATAGATGGCTCCTTTACCGTTTCACTCGCCCCCGGATGGCGAGCGCCGCGAGACCGAGCAGGACCGGCTCGGAGAAGCGGGACGCCATCTCGATGTAGCCGCCGGCTGTCGTCAGGTCCTGGCCGCTGGAGCGGAACACTACGGAGTTGAGCGTGACGCTGAGCGCCTTGTCGAAGCGCTTGGTCGTGAACCGGTCGTGGGTCGGGTTCTTCGGATCGTCCTTGTCGATCTCGAAGATGACCTTCCCGCCGCCGGGCGGCACCATACCGCTGGCTTCCTGCCTGGGTGAGTCCTGCGGGAGGCCGAAGCCCATCATCAGCAGGATGGTCGTCAGCATCGCCAGGGCCAGACAGCCGAGTGCCCGGGAGGCGCGCAGGCCGTAGCCGGACAGCAGCCAGTAGAGCTGGAGCAACCATCGTTCCGCCGTGCCCCATTCCTTGCTGTGGCGGCGCATCTCCATCTCGCCGTAGTAGAAGTCGGCGGCGCCGGGCTCGTCTTTTGCGTCCTCGCGGGATTTGCGGAGTTGCCGGTAGATGATGGCAAGGGCGGCAAGGCTGGGGACTTCGTGCAATTGCTCCGGTGGGGCGCCCCACCCTCGCCGGAGAACGGGACTTCTTTCGGGTAGCGCGCGCCACTGGCGTTCTTCTTCGATAACTTGGCGTTGCGTCCACTTGTAGGAAAGTCGCCAGCATTCCATACGGACTTGAGGTGGGATGTTGAAGCCGTAGTGAGCTTCGAGGCGAATTTGGTCCAGGTGAATAGCGCCAGAGAAATGGCACCGTGCCAGTTCGACGTCGGCTAGAGTGAGCATACTGCAATCGGTGCCGGATAAATCGGTTATGATGCATGTTCCGAAGAGATTCGAGAACCCGTCTTCTTCAAGGATGGTTCCATCCCACTCGAATTGAGCGAGGGCGGATCTGACAGATACTGGCGCTTCGAGAGCGCAGTCTGCGAGGCTGACATCGGCGTGACGTAGTTCAATTTGCCCAAATGACGACCAGCGGCTTCCGCGGAGGCTTACTCCTCGTGCTGTCGCTAGCAGGGCCATAGGCGAGTTGAAGATTACCTCCTCCATCTCTAGCGACTTTTCGGCAATGAACGGTCCGAGTTGGACATTGTCTTGGAACCGTGCCTTATGGAAGTCGACCTTCTCTTTGAAAGTCGTCCTGTCGAGCATGACGTCTTCCTGGAAAGTAGTCCAGGTGAAGTAAACGTCGTCATGAAATGTTGCTCTACTGAACCAAGGCGTCTCGGTGAAAGTGACCTCAAAAAAGGAAATCGTACTTAATGCCACGACATTCTTGAATGATGACTGGTTGGCGAATGCGGCGTTATCGAAGTGGGCTGCTTCAATGAATGTGGCGCGATCGAATGAAGTATAGTCGGAGAATGTAACCCTAGAGAAGTCGGCTTCGTCGGTGAAGTGGGCGTCATCGAAAGAGCAACGCCCTATCAGGGGCCCTCCTCCCTCGGATTGTTTCAGTCGGGATAGCACCTCTTGTAGTCTTAGACTGGGAATATTGGTGTGGCGAAAATCGATCCTTGCACCTGGCCCGATGGATGATAGGAATGAATGCAATTCGCTATCACTTGCGTGCTCAAGGCAAAATCTTTGACCTGGCAGCTTTGCGCCGTGACAGTCAGGAAAAGTGCGCCCGGAGTCAGTTCCGTAGTTGCAGCTGGCCAGGCGAGGGAAAGGCGTAGTCGGCAACGAATCGTTCATGCATCTACCAATACCGCATTCACCTTCGAAGATCAGGTGGTTGGAGGATTCGGTTGAACCTCATGGTCTACGCGATCACCGCACGCCAGCAGGGCATCACCGTCTTCCCCTGCAACCCGGCCGGAACGCGGTGCCCGCAGTCCGGGTCGGTCGTCGACAAGCAGCCGTACCTACTGACTTTGAAAGTGTGATGTCGTCATGGTGGGGCGGGGATGAGTCCGGTTCCGGTGAGGCAGCCGTCGACTTCGACGACCCACTTGAGGCGGCAGAGATCATCCACCGACCTGCTGCTGCGCCAGGTCGAGCGGGCCAAGCGCCGTCAGGCGACGCCTGCGCCGTAGGACGAGTCCAGCGTCCGAACGCCTGAGCGCAATACCGACGACGGCCGTAGGCCACGGCGGGTGCGGGCTGGCGCACCGCCTACCGTGTCACAACCGTCCCGCGCTACTGCCTGTCCGCCCAGGCTGTGGCCACCCGCTACGCCTACTACACGTACAGGCACCGACGAGCGACTGCGGGTGCGAGCGGAAGCGTCAGCAGCGACAGACAGCCCGTGGACGCATCAGATCTTGATGACGGTGGCGCCTCCGCCGCACAGCGCAGTGAGGTCCTCCGGGTCGGAGGTGAGGATTGTGACGGGGCGGGGTGCGGCGAGGGCGGTGGCGCTGAGCATGGCGTCGATGGCGTACTTGTGGCCGTGCAGGCTGGCGTCGGCGAGGAGGGCGGCGGCGTGGCGGGCGATGGGCTCGGTGACCGGTTCGATGACGAGGCGGGACAGGGTCCATTCCAGGGCTGGGCGATTGATCCGTGGGTGAATCACTTCCACGAGGGTGGCTGCGGAAGTGATCACCCGCAGGTCGTCGGCGCGGGCGAGGGCGAGCCAGCCGGTGACAGTACGGTCGCGTAGGACGGCCTTGGCCAGCCCTTCGCTGTCGAGGACCAGGGTGCCGCCGGGGGCGGCGGGGGAGGGGGTCACGCGGCGTTCGCCCCGCCTTGGGTCTGTTGCTCTCGGGCTTGGTGGAGTTGGTCGCGCAGAGCCTGAATCTCTTCGTCGGCGATGGGGCCGTGTTCGGCCTCCGCCACCGTGATGAGTTCGTTGAGGTTGTCCCGCTCGATCTGGCGGGCGACGGCTGCGGCGACATAGGCGGACAGTCCGGAGGGGCCACTGCGGGCCTTGGCGGCTTCGGCGATATCGCGCGGCATGGTGATCGAGTACTTGCCGGTAGGCTCACTCATGCTACCTATCCTACCTTTCATCCTCCCCTGATCGAATGGGGCTGGCAGAGACAGTCTCGAGGTGCAGGTCCGATCCGAGCTCGAATCTGGGTTTGGGCGCACGTTGGGACTCCAGAGGGTGTTGTTGCTGCCGGGCTTGATACGGGCATCCGGGACGTTCACGTGTCAGAGAAGTGGTGGACGTCATGAGGAACTCGAAATCCCAGGCGCGCGGCATCCCCGGCCAGAGACGTGGAGGAAGGGCCGTGCCGGGCCGGCGCACGGCGGGTGCGACGGATATCAGGGCGCTGGCCGATGACCAGGGCACCGTGCTCCTCCGTGCCGTTCGACAAGGCGTCGCGGATGAGTCCCCTGCGGGGATCAGCCGTGGCTTGCCACAGGGTCGCGTGCCTGGGGTCAGCTGGTATGCCTTTGCTCTGGAGTACACGGAGATGAGGTCGCCGCTGATCGCGGCGAAGACCCGGGACGAGACCAACGACGCGCTGTGCGCGATCACCCGGGCGATGCTCCGGGACGTGCGGGGGCCGTCCGAACGACGAGTTGCTGCGGCGTGCGATGCGGGGCTGGGCGTTCGTCGTCCCGCGCCCGGAGCCGCGTCAGATGCCGGCTGACGTCAGGCTGGCCCTGCGCTGGATGGCGGGAGCCTCGCGTCTGCTGGCTGATCTGATGGATCGGGCCGTGATGCGGTCGGTGCTGACAGCACTGCGACTCAATCAGGATGGCGCGGTGGCGGCGGCCGAGACGCAGCGGCGCAAGCACAAGGTCCTGGTCAACGCCCTGCGGTACGCCGGCGAGCAGCGCAAGTTGTCTGCCGATCCGCTCGCTTCCATTAAGCGGAGAGTGGCTGGGACCGTCGACCAGGTCGACCCGCGGGTGGTCGCCAACCCCAGCCAGGCGCGTTCCCTGCTGTGCGCGGTCTCCTACGTCGGCGGTTACCGGCGGGCACGTGGACGGCGGCTGGTAGGGCTGTTCGCCGGGATGTACTATGCCGGGCTGAGCCCCGCCGAAGCGGTCGGGGTGTCTTTGCCCAACTGCGTGCTGCCCCCCGAGGGCTGGGGCTAAGTCACCGTGCACCACACACTGCCGCAGGCGGGCAAGCGATGGACCGACACCGGAAGAGCCCACGACGAACGCGGTCTCAAGAGCCGTCCAGCCGACGGCACCCGGCCCGTACCACTGCCGCCCGAACTGGTAGCGCTCTGGCGAGAGAGCACCGACACCTTCGGCACCGCGGACGACGGGCGGCTGTTCTTCAACGAGCGCGGCAGCATCGTCGGGTCCAGTGCGTACGATCACGTTTGGCCGAGGCGAAGGGGCCGTGCCATTCGCGTGCCAGATCCTGCGGGGAACCACGGGGAACAACGGGGACTGACCACGGGTGCGAGCAGGGCTCCAGCACCACTCTGCCGCAGGCCAGTGCAGCAACCGCCACCAGAAGACCGTGTTCGGCAACGAGCGCGGGGGAGTGGTCGGCTCGTCTACCTACTGGCGAGTGTGGGAGGAAGCGCGGGAGTACGCGCTACCGCCTGAGCGTGTCGCCTCACCGTTGGCCGGACGACCGTACGACCTACGGCACGCGTGCATCACGCGGTGGCTCAACGCGGGGGTGCCGATCGCTGAGATTGCCCGGCGGGTCGGCAACTCGCCAGAGGTGATCCACCGGCGCTATCACGGCTGCATCGACGGTCACGAGGAAGCGGCCAACGCGAAGATCACAAAGGCTCTGGAAGAGGAAGGCGACGTAGCGTAACAAGCTCACTCGAAATGAGAGCGGTCCGGCTTCGGGCTGCCCTCATTCTTCGTTTCCTCGGGGGATGTGAATGCGACTTAGATTCCACCGCCCGCTCTGAACGGTGTCGTTGCGCGTAAACCCAACCCATTGTCCGTGCATCTCGCTTCCTGTCCGGGACAGGAGGAGTTGCACGACTCCTCGGTACTGGCGTCCAGACGTCGTATGCTCCTCCCACTCACCTGAGGTTCCCCCGAGATGCGGGAAGGGGTGACAGAGGGTCAGATGGGTTTCATGAGAGGAGCCCAGACGATGCCTGCACCGAGGAAGTACCCCAAGACCACGGAGTTAGAGCGGATCCGCGGTTGTCAACGGGATCGAGGGTTTTCGGGGAAGCCCAGGTGATGGCAACGGGGCTCCTGGTAGAGCGAAGAAGCCGACCAAGGTCTTCCCGCTCGAAGGAGCCCCGTTGCCCGCTCAGTGTTCCACCGTCACGCTCACGTCGTCCATCACCGTCGCCGACGGCGTCTTCGCTCCGGGACATCTCGGCGAGCTGACCCGGCAGTTACCCTTCGAACTTGTCGATGACGGGCTGGAGCGCGTCGGCGGCGGCCAGCGAAGGGTGCGGCTGCTGCCGTCGAGGGTGGGCGTGTACTTCGTGCTGGCACTGGCCCTGTTTCCGCAAT
>NZ_JBITJV010000045.1:0-70779 GCF_044460385.1 Streptomyces sp. NPDC050121
ACCGCCACCGACAACGACTGACGAACCACCGGAGGCCGCACAGTGGCTCACGATTGAACCGTTCGAACTGGTCCCAAATTCAGCCGTTGCCGACAGGGAGGCCAATGGCTCGACATCGGCGACATTTTCCTGGTCGCAGCCGACTCCTGAGAGGCTCTGGCCGCGGTCCGCGCACAGCATGTCCGACATCGCCGTGGCCGGCCGAGCACTCCGGCCACGGCGAGAACCCTGTCCCCCGGCAGCGGTAGCAGCTGATGGATGTCGTTTCGGTTGCCGCCTCTTAGTACTGCAACGGTGTCTGTTCTGAGTGCTGGGCAGTTTTCAGGGGCTGTGGCCGCGTCGTTTGTAGTGACTGAGGCGGGCTTGGTGTTGGCGTCGTCGGCGCCATGTCGACCAATGCAGGATGTGGTCGATGGGGGTGGGGCGGCGGTCGGTGAGGCGGGTGATCAGGCGTCTGATCTCGGCGAGGCTTAGCTGGATGAGCTGGGAGGATCCGTTTCTGCTTTGTCCGTGTCCAGCTGTCGGGCCCGCAGGACGGTGAGGCAGGCGTGGGCAGCCATGGCGAGGGTCATGTGGCGGTGCCAGCCGGGATAGCGGCGGACCTGGTAGTCGTCCAGGCCGCACTCCTGCTTCGCCGTCTGGAAGCATTCCTCCACCGCCCAGCGGCTGCCCGCGATCCGGATCAGCTGATCCAGGGTGGTGTCGGCGGGACAGTAGGCGATGTAGTAGGAGATCTCCTCGGGCCGGCTGACGCTGCGGCGGGCGATGACCCAGTGCCGGCGGTCTTCGCGGTGCCAGGGCCTCACCTCGACGCGGGCCCAGTCGAAGATCCGCTGGCCATGTGCCCCCTCACCGCAGGAACGACGCTTCCACTTCTGCCGTGGCAGGCCGGGAAACAGGTCATGGACGGGGTGATCGATGGACCAGCGGGTGACGACGGTGTCGTGCCGGGTCGTGGCCATGACGTGGAAGACATCGGCCTGCTCCAGCTCGAACCGCCAGCCCTTGCTGAAGCCGTAGGCGGCATCCGCTGTCACCCACCGAAACGGGATCCGGTCCGCGATGGCCTTTCGGACCATCGCCTTGGCCATGACCACCTTCGTCTCGAAAGCGACCTCGTCGCCGATGCCGGCCCGGCGGCAGCGTTCCCGGTCATCCGTCCAGGACGTGGGCAGGTAGAGCCGCCGGTCGATCAGGGTGCGTCCGCGGCCGGTGGCGTAGGCGAGGAAGACGCCGATCTGGGAGTTCTCCGTGCGGCCCGCGGTGCCGGAATACTGCCGCTGCACTCCTGCCGAGCGGGTGCCCTTCTTCAGGAAGCCCGTGTCGTCGACGATGAGCACCGCCTCCCGGTCACCGAGGTTGTCGACCACGTAGCGGCGCACATCGTCGAGGACCTCGTCGGCGTTCCACTCGATCCGGTTCAACATCCTCTGGATACGGTCCGGGCCGGCATGGCCGGCCTCCTCCGCGACCGTCCAGCCGTTCTTGCGCTGCAACGGAGCGATCAGGCCCCGCATATAGGCCAGCGCCGACTGACGCGGCTCCGACCGGCTGAACCGGTGAACAAACCGCCCGTGCACCGCATCCAACTCACTCGCCCACACACGCACATCAGCAAGGTCCCCACCCATAACCACACCAACGACCGAGCTGGTCAGCAGTCACGGTAGACACCGTTGCAGTATTAGAAGTCATCTCATTTGGTGAGTCTGCGGTAGCAGATGAGGGTGCAGGCGATGCTGGTGAAGGTCAGGAAGTGGTCGGCTGTGCGTTCGTAGCGGCGGTGCAGTCGTCGGCATCCGGCGAGCCAGGACATGGTGCGTTCGATGGTCCAACGGTGGCGGCCCAGCCGCTGTGAGGTCTCGATGCCTCTGCGGGCGATGCGGTGCCGGATGCCTCGGCTGGACAACCATCGCCGCAGGTGGTTGTAGTCGTAGCCCTTGTCGGCGTGAAGTTTGTGGGGCCTGCGTCGCCGGCGTCCACGCCGGGAGCGGATCGGCGGTATGCCCTTCACCAGGGGGATCAGTGCCTGGCTGTCGTGCGTGTTGGCGCCCGAGATGCCGACGGACAGGGGTAATCCGGTCCGCTCCGTGATCATGTGGATCTTTGACCCGTGCTTGCCCCGGTCTACAGGATTCGGGCCTGTCAGCTCCCCCTTTTCAGGGCCCGCATGTTGACCGAGTCGATCGCGCACCGGGACCAGTCCAGCTCGCCGCGGGAGCCGAGCTCATCGAGGACCAGGCGGTGGAGTTTGGCCCATACTCGGGCCTTCGTCCACTCGGTGAAACGCCGGTGAGCCGTCGCGCCCGACGGGCCGAACGACGCGGTCGGCAACTGCTGCCACGTGCAGCCCGAGGTCGCCACGAAGACGATCGCGGCCAGCACTTCGCGGTCACCGTGCCGACGCCGACCCCCGCCTTGAGGCCGCGACGGCGCCTCCGGAACCACCCGCTGGAACAGCTCCCACAACTCATCCGGCACCAGCCGCTCAACGATCCTCGTCACCACCGGCAGCCTACCCAGCCAAATGAGATGATGTCTTAGGTGCGGCGGGGCCGCGCTTCTGGGCATCCTGAACGGGAGCAAGGCCAGGCCCGTGAGATCACGCCAGTTCTGCGAGGTTGTGCAGGTCGTCGCGGACGAGGCGGTCGCGTTCGGGCGCATCCAGCCAACGTGCGTGGGAGCCGCAGTGGTCCTTTTCGACCCACAGCACGTCGTGCACCGTCTCGGCGACCGGGCGTAGGTGGCTGATGACGGCCAGCAGTGTGTCGGTGCCGACGTGTGCGCGCAGGACCTGCAGGGCGCTGTCGAGGGAAGCGCTGTCCAGGGTGCCGAAGCCTTCGTCGAGGAAGAGGCTTTCCATGCGGGTGCCGCTTCGCCCGTGCATCTCCACCAGCGAGAGGGAGAGGGCGAGCGATGCTTGGAAGGTTTCCCCGCCGGAGAGGGTACGCGAACTGCGACGGGCGTGGCTGGTGAGGCTGACGATGTCGAAGTCGTCGGCGAAGCCCAGCCGTCCCCCGGAGAGCTGCTGCAGCAGTTCACTACCGTGCGCGAGCAGGGCACGGGTGCGCAGGTCGGTGAGGTGGCCGAGGAACTTCCCGTTCGTCATGTGGGTGCTCACGGCCTGCCACGCAGCCAGTTGGCGCTCGCCTGCGGCCAGTGCATCTGCCAGCCGTTCCTTGTGGGGGATCTGGGACTCGGCTTTCTCCGCGTCGCTGAGGGCGCGTTCGGCTTCGCCTCGCAGGGTGCCGGCTTGCATGCTCAGGCCGTCCAGGAGGGTGGGGTCCAGAGCATCCGTCTCCTCGGGCATCTGCAGCATCGTGGTGTTGGGGTAGGCGACCGCCACCTCCTGGGCATGCGCAGAAAGCCGCGTGGTCAGCTCCGCCATGGCGGCGCGGGCTGCTGTGTCGTGTTCGTCCAGTGCCGCCAGCAGCCGTGTGCCGGCGCTTTCCAGGGCCGCGGCGTACTCCTTTGCAGCAGCAGGGTCGCTGGCCATGGCCGGGGGAGGCAGTGCGGGGCGCGCGGACTCCTCGACCAGGGCTGCTGCGCTGCTGGCGCTGTCCGCCCAGCGCTGCAGCCGTACTTCGAGTTGATGCAGAGGGTCAGTGACCTCCCGCTGCTGGCGTCGGGACAGTTCGCTCTGCTCGACAAGCAATTCCTGTGCACGTGTGCGCAGTTGGGTCTGCCGTCCGGCCAGTTCCTGCTGGCGGCCCTGGTCGAGACGCACTGCCTCGGCTGCGGACGCCAGCTGGTCGGCGGTGGGCAGCTGCGGAGGCCCGGGCAGCTCGGTCTGTACGGGTTCAGGCAAGGCGGACAGGCTTGCCAACAGACTGTGCTGCTCGTTCTTGAGGTGCTCGCTCCGTTTTCCGGCCTGCTCGCGGGCCTTGCCTGAGCCCCGTGTGGCTTTCTCCAGTTCCCTGCGGTCCGCGCCCAGTTGGGCTTCTGCCCGTGCCAGTGCACCCCTGCCGGTGTTGGCCGCTTCCTGCAGCTGAACGACGCGGCCGCGGGCGGCCTGTAGGAGGTCACCGGTCAAGGTCTCCCGTTCGGCGGCAGTTGGCGGTGCACCTTCGGCCAAGCGGGCCAGGGCTGCCGCGGCCACGGTCTCCAACTCCTTGGCGAACGCTGCCGGTTGAGGATGGTTGGTGCGCGAGGCGAGTTGCAGGGCTTGCTCACGCACCGCAGGAAGCGCCGCTTCGAGCTGGGTGGCGGCTTCCTTGACCTGCCGCTCGTGTTCCTGCAGGGTCCGCTGAAGCCCCTCGACCTCGTGTGTGTAGCGGGAGTGTTCCTGCTCGGCGCTGCTCAGGGCGGCGGAGGCACTCTTCACTACGGCCGCGGCTTGGTCGAGGGCTTCGCGGTCCTGCGGCTGCGGCGGCTGATAGTCCTCGGGCAGCGGTCGGGCACAGACGGAGCAGCCGTCCCCGGGGCCCAGTCCCTCGCCGGCGGTGTGTGCCGCCTCCTGACGCCGGATGTTGTCCAACACGCCCTGCGCCCCGACCGCTGCGGCCCGTGCCTTCTCCGGGTCACTGCTGGGAGGATCCTGCAGGAGGGCATTGAGCTTGTTCCTGGTGGTGGTGCGGCTGGCGCGCTGGCCGGCCAGTACGCCAGCTGCTTCGCCGGAGTGTCGTACGGCGGTCGTCAGCGCTTGCAGTACCTGGTCGGCAGCAGTGGCATCCTCGTCCGCGTCCTGCGCCTGTGCACTCAGTTCGGCGACGTGGGTCTCGGCGTTCTTCAGCTCGTCGGCTTGCCGGGCCAGGGCCTCTTCCTCGGTCGTGAGCTCGGCTAGGAGCTGGGCGTGTTCTGCCTGTTCCTGCGCGAGGGTGTTGAGCCGGCCGGGCATGTCCTTGAGAACCTGGGCTGCTGCTGCCAGGACGTCGGGAGTCAGTCCTGCTTCGACGGCCTTCTCCTGCTCGGCAGTGACAGCCGTGAGGCCGTCCTGGACGGCGGTCTCGGCCGCGGCGTTGGCTTCCCGCAGTTGCTGCAGTTCTTCCTGGGTTTGTCGGACAGCGGCCGTGATGCGGTCGTAGTCGGTCACGCGCCGCTCGGTGAGTTCGGCGGCGGCCTTCGCGCTGAGGCGGGCGTGCTGCGATGCCTGTGTGGCCTTGGTCTGCAGCCGGCGCAGTTCGGCCAGCCGGTCGTCGAGGTCTGTGGCGCCCCGGCAGGCTTGTTCGTGCCGATGGCGGTCCGCCTGGGCCTGAGAACCCGGGTCGTCAGGCAGCCGGGCGTCTTCCTGCCGTGCCTGGCTGATGAGTTCCTTGATCCGGCTGACGGCTTCGTCGGCGAGCTGGCGTACTCGCTGCAGCTCGTCGACACCGAAGAGTGACTTCAGGATGCGGGTACGGTCGGCGTCACCCGCGTTGAGCAGATCGCCGAAGCGTCCTTGCGGCACCAGGACGGAGGACTTGAAGGTGATGTAGTCGATTCCCAGGAGTTCGCGGACGGCTGCGTCGACGGCGCGTGTGCCGTCGGTGTGCTTGCCGTTCGGGTCCGTCAGCCGTGCCTGGGTTCCGCGGGTGGCGTGGAAGACGCGGTGCGCCCGCCATTCCCGGCCGTCCACGCGGAACACGAGGTCCACGCTCATGGCCTGGCAGTCGTCGGAGCGCAGCTGGGCAGCCTGGTCGGTGAAGGAGCATCTGCCGTACAGGGCGACGGCGATGGCTTCCAGGATGCTGGTCTTGCCTGCGCCGGTGTCACCGAGGATGCCCACGAGGGTTTTGCCGGTGAAGTCGATCTCGCAGGTGCCGGGGTAGCTGCGGACCCCTGAGAAAGTCAGACGGACGATCTTCATGAGGTGGTCTCCGTACCGCCGTGTGCGGCGCTGGTCCAGGGGGTGGCGATGGCTTCGGCGAGCAGATGCTCGGCGGGGGAGAGGGGAAGACCGGAGTCCGGTGTGTTCAGCAGCTCTGCGAAGGCGGCCACGACCTCGTCGGCGTGCTGCCCGGGGGTGCCGGGATCGGCGAGGTAAGCGCTGAATGCTGCGGTGACGTCGAGTTGCCCGTCGTCGGCCGCGTCGGCGCCCGACAGGACGGTGGCACGGGTGGCCGCGCACTCTTCCTCGAAGTCCACCAGTACGGCGTCTGGTACCAGGTCGGCGATCCGCTCTCCGAGCCGGGGGACGGGCTCGTCGGTGCGGATGACTGCCTTGAGGTAGACGCCGGTGTACTGGGCGGCAGCGGCGCCGAGTTCCTCCAGGGTGCCGTCGAAGCGGGCCAGGCGCCGTCCGGAGTGCAGCGTGTGCGGGGTGATGAGCGTGCGCCGGCCTGGGGCCGCGTCGACGACGGTGACGCTCTTGGTCTCCTCGCTCTCACCGAAGTCCATCTGCAGTGGACTGCCGGCATAGCGGGCGGGCAGACGCCCGCTGCCGACGGGCTGGGGTTTGTGGATGTGCCCCAGGGCGCAGTAGGCGACCTGCGGCAGGGCGTCCGCGGCGGTGGCATACGGCTCGCGTGCCTCCCACATCCGCTCGCTGTAGGAGGGCACGGCGCTGGCCACGTACTGGTGGGCGGTGAACAGCAGCACGTCGCGGCCGGGGTCGTAACCGTCGAGCAGCCGGGCGAGCAGAGCGTCCTGCAGTTCGCGCAGGCCAGCTGCGTAGGCGCCCTCGGTGGTCCCGAAGCCGGGGAAAAGATGCAGGTAGCGGTTGGGGTGCACGTAGGGCAGGGCCGCCAGGCGGATGCGCTCGTGTCTGTCGCGGCTGTCGAAGTCGAGCACGGTGCCCGGTTCCGTGTCGCCCCGGCTGTGCACGAAGTGCAGGCGGCCCTGGTCGGCGTCGGGCCGCAGCGTGCACACGTAGGCCAGCAGGTCGAAGAGCTCGGGGGAGTCGTGGTTGCCGCCCAGCACCACGGTGGGCGCGATGCGCGCGAGGCTGTCGAGGCAGCGCATCGCGCGCAGGATGTCCTTGTGGGCAGGCCGGTAGGTGTCGAACAGGTCGCCGCTGTGCACGATCAGATCCGGCTGCACGGACTCCGCTATGGCGATGATCTCGGCGAGGACGGCGTCGAACTCCTCGTCCCGGGAGCGGCGCCCCAGGGTACGGCCCAGATGCCAGTCGGATGTGTGCAGGGCTTTCATGAACGGCTCTCCTCGGTGATGGCAGGACTGCCCGATGCCCACTGCGCAGCGGCAGTTGGCGAAGTGCCGACGACTCTACAGCAGTAATCACAGGAGAAAACTGGAAAACCTTGGAATGCGGTAGAGTGGTGGTCATGCACGAGCATCTGGACGCACTCGAACAACGCATGCATCAGCTGCAGCAGGCCATGCGGCGTGCCCAACTGGCCCGTGACAGTGACCAGGTCAAACAGCTCCGTGACGATCTGCGGCGTACCCAGCGCGCCTGGGACGCCCTCTTCGCACAGGCCGAAGAAGGCGAGGAGAGCAACGCTTTTGACGGCGGCGAGAACGGAACTCCGGCGCAGAAGACTCCCGCAGAGCCGCAAACCCTGCTGCCCGCACGCGAACAGGTCCACCAGGTCCTGACCCTGCTCGCCGTGCCCGCCGCCCCCAAGCTCATCAGCACCGTCCATGAAGCCTTCTTCGCCGGCGGACTGGCCCCCTCCCGGCTGACCAGCCTGCGCCGTGACGAAGAACGCTCCTACCGCAGTGCCCCCGGCGCCCGCCCCTACTACCTGTGCCCGGCGCTCACCTCCGACCTGCTCTCACCCGCGCGCGGCCTGCTCACCGTCAGCACCTGGTCCTTGGAACAGCGCATCGTCGGCCCGCTCAGCGCCCGCGTCCACTTCCTCACCAGCGCCATGAACATCGCGGACGCCGCCGAACGCCTCGACACGGCCACCCTGCCGCTGCCCGTCCGTCAACTCCTCGTGCGCTACGCCCAGAACATCCCCGGAGCCCAGCCCCCCATAACGCACTCCGGCCCGGCCGGAGCACCCCTCGACCTGGCCCTGCTGCGCCGCGCCGCCGAGGACGAACTCACCCTCCACACCGCCAGCGACACCACCACCCGCACCCAGGCCGCCGCCCGGGCCCGCAGCCAACTCGACGCTGCGGCACTGCTGTTCGGAGGATCCTTCCAGTCCGCCCGCGGCCTGCGCTCCGTCCCCTGACCGCCTGCGCCCTGTCCCCGCAAGGAAGATCTGTGAGTCAGCTCAACGACCGGCTCGCCGCGCTGCGCGGCCCCGCCCCCGCCAAAGGGCACGACGCCCGCACCCTCGCGGCCCTGACCGCCAACCCCGGCTGCAACCGCCGGGCCCTGCTCGACGCCGCCGGTATCGACAAGGACGCCATCGCCGTCCATCTGGGCAAACCCCGCCCGCTCGCCAAGTCCTCCCTCGCTCTCAGGAGCGGAGCCACCTTCGAACAGCAGGTCAAGGCCGACGGCTGCGCCGAACTGCTGCGCCTGCTGCGTGACGTCCTGAATCTGCCGCTGCCCGAAGCCGCCCACACCGACCTCGCGGTGGTCGGCACCCAGGACGCCTCCCCCCAGGTGCGCTACATCCACACCCGCAATGCTGTTCTGGAAGCGCTCCGTTCCCCGAACCCCGCCCGCACACTGCTGGACCACCCCATCCTGCAGCTGACCGTCGGCGGCCACCCGGTCTACCTCGAGCCCGACGTCGTTGCCTTCCAGATCGACGGCGTCTTCCACATCATCGAGATCAAGTCCTTCGCCGTCGTGGACCAGCAGGCGAGCGGAACGAAAGTGGCCGCCGCCGTCACCCAGGCCGCCGCCTACGTCCTCGCCTTGCGCGAACTCCTTGCAAAAGAAGGCATCGACGGCGACAGAGTCTCCCACGACGTCATCCTCGTCACGCCCCGCAACTTCACCCGCCGCCCCACCGCCAGCGTGGTCGATGCCCGCAAGAAGATCGCCGCCCTTACCCGGCAACTCAACCGGCTCACCCGCGTCGAGCCGCTCCTCGACGCGCTGCCGGCCCGCATCACGTTCGACCTCGTCCTCGATCAGGACAAGCGGCCCACCCGCGACCCCAAAGAACTCACCGCCGCCCTGCAAGCCACCACCACCCGTTACACCCCTGCCTGCCGTCACTTCTGCGACCTGGCCTACGTCTGCCGAGGCGAAGCCCGCGATGACGGATCGATCGACGTCCTGGGCAACGACATCAGCGACGACCTCGGCGGTATCGACCACATCGGCACCGCCCTGCGCCTCGCCGACGGCACCCGCACCCCCGCCGCCGACCAGGCCGACCTGGCCGCTGCCCTCCGGCACGCCCACGCCGTCCGCACCCAACTGCGGGAGTCCG
Source organism: Streptomyces sp. NPDC050121 (assembly GCF_044460385.1). NCBI lineage: Bacteria > Bacillati > Actinomycetota > Actinomycetes > Kitasatosporales > Streptomycetaceae > Streptomyces > Streptomyces sp. NPDC050121. The sequence goes on from NZ_JBITJV010000045.1 coordinate 9,225, forward strand.
CATGAGCCGACTGTCCACCCTGCTGCGCCTTGAGGCAGCCGAGACCGAAACAGTGCAGGACGCCAGCATGGTCGGCCACTTCCACCTTGCCGAGCAGCCACTGATCTTCCTGCCGCTCAACCGCTCCGGTACCGAAGCGACCTTGCTGGCCGTCATGTTCGGCAACGAACCGGGCCGCCCCCAGCTTCTGGTCGCACCGCCCCACGGGCGACCCACCGCGTTCCTGGAAGAACTGGCCGGCCAGATCCTCACCTACATCGAAGGCTTCAAGAACACCGAACACCTGCCCGCGAAAGGCAAGAAGCCTGGCCGCGAGCGTCACACCCACGCCCCCCAACTCCTCGTCGCCAACCGCAGATCCCTTCCCTACATCGGGCGGCTGGGCCGCTCCCTGCGCTTCACCGACCCGCCCGAAGGCAGCGACCCCGCCCGCAGCGTCGGCCGCCTCGGCCAGTGGCTCACCTTCTTCGCCGACCACGCCGAACACCCCGGCTCCGCCCTCCTGCTAGCCCTGACCGATCTGCTGACCACCCGCTGGATCACAGGCCAGAGCCGCCTGGAGGACGAGCATCTTGCCGCCCTCCTGGCCTGGATCGACCCGCCCCCCGGCACCACAGGCCTGCGCGCCGCCCTCGATGCCGAAAACCCCCAAGTCCCCGGCCCCGACGGCCAACTGCACCGGCCCGCCGGCCCGGCCACCGACCCCTCCTTCGACAGCCTCGAGCTCGACCCCCTGCTGACGGCCTACGACAACGCCGCCAAAGAAGGCAACACCGCCGCGATGATGAGGCTCACCGACCGGCTGCACACCCTCCTGCACAACTACCTCAAGCCCACCTGGGACGACGCCTGGCATGCCCTCGGCCTGCTGCACAACCTGCCCCAGACGCACGACGCGCAGCGCCGCTGGGCCGCCGACCGCGACCGCTTCACCGCCTACACCACCTACCTTGCGGCCGACGGACGCCCCCAGCCCATCAAGGACGATCCCGTCTCCGCCGCCCGCCGGCTCGCCCGCATGGAACTGGCCCAAGGAGCCTTCGACGCCCACCGCGCTTTGGAGGACCCCTACTTCATGGCCGAGCGGCGCACCACCGGAGAAGCCGTCGCCGGCACCGTCACCGAGGTCGACGCCCACCACACCGTCCCCGGCGCTCGAAGCCCCAAACTGCGCCCCCGCCTGACCCTGCACACCACCGACCCGGTACGCCTGGACATAGGCCATCTGCTCGCCGGACCCCACAACCCGCGCGTGCACATGGCCGTGCGTGCCATCACTCCTCACGGCCAGGGCACAGACCTCCTGCTCGAGGTGATGACACTCACCGGCACCGTGAACAAGCCCAGGACCAACTCCGTCCCCGCCGTCGGTGACGCGCTCGAGCTGACCTTCGCCCCCGAGTTCTTCAGCCGGCCCCCGTTCCCCAGCCGGGAGGACACTCCCTGGACCCACGGCGGCCCCCAGCACAACCACCCAGCCGCCGTTCTGGAGGAGACTGAGGAGACCCAGCCGTGACCGACCCGATCCCGCCCGTGGAACTGGCCGACCAAGCGGTCACCGCCGTCCTGAGCGCACTGACCGGCACCACCACGCGGCCCCTCGTCGTCGACTCGCCCCCCGGCGCAGGGAAATCGACCCTGGTCGTGCGCGCAGCCCGTGCCCTTGCCGGCGCCGGCGAACAGTGCATCATCATCGCCCAGACCAACCACCAGGTCGACGACCTCCTGGTCAGCCTCGCCGATCCAGAAGCGCCCCGGCTGCGCCTGGGGCGCCTCGCCGGGCACAACTACGAGGCACCCGAAGAAGTCCTGGCCCTGACGGACACCATCGTCAGCAAAGACATCAAAGACGTCCTCGCCTGCGACGTGATCATCGCAACCGCCATGAAATGGGCGTACGTAGACGGGCACCGCTGGAAGTGGGCCATCATCGACGAGGCCTACCAGATGCGCTCCGACGCCCTCCTGCTGATCGCCAAGCTCTTCGACCGGGCTCTCCTCGTCGGCGACCCCGGACAGCTCGACCCGTTCTCCATCGTCAGCACCCCCCGGTGGACCGGGCTGCCCCACGACCCCCTCAACAACGCCGTCACCGTCCTGACGAACCACAACGACACCAGCACCCACACCCTGCCCGTCTCCTGGCGGCTTCCCGCTTCAGCAGCCGGCATCGTCTCCCGGGCCTTCTACCCCTTCACTCCCTTCCAGCCCGCTACGGCCCCAGCCACCCGCGCCCTCGCCTTCACCATCAACGCCTTGCCCAACCCCTTCGACCCAACTGTCGAGGAAGCCGCACGCACCGGCTGGGCCCTGCACGAACTCCCGCCCCGCCACACCGCCCGCATCGACGCCGAGGCCGCCCACGCCACCGTCGCCCTGGCCTCCCGCGTCCTGGAACGCGGAATCGAGGCCATCTGCGAGAAATACCCCATGGGCCGGCGCCTTAGGCCCGCCGACATCGCCATCGGCACCGCTCACCGGGAACAGGCCCGTCACATCCAGCAACTCCTCAACCGCAACCCTCACGCCCGAGGAGTGCGTGCCGACACCGCCAACCGCCTGCAGGGCCGCGAGTTCGCCGTCACCATCGTGCTGCACCCCCTCTCCGGCCGCCGCGACGCCTCCGCCTTCCACCTCGAAGCCGGCCGCCTGTGCGTGCTGGCCTCACGCCACCGTCACGCCTGCATCATGGTCGCCCGCGCTGGCATCGCCGACCTCCTCGACCGCTACCCCTCCAATGAGCCCGTCGCCCTCGGCGTCCCCGCCAAGTTCCCCGACGGCTGGGAAGCCCACCAGCACGTCCTCGACCACCTCTCCCAGCACCGCGTCCCCGCCGCCTGACCACCCCGCACCGGAAGCCGCATCCTGCCCATGGCACCCACCGAGCTGACGCTGCGCCCTCACCAGAGGGACGCAGTCGCCGCAGCCACCCGGACCCTGAACCAGAATCCGCGCGCGAGTGTGATCGCCGCGTGCGGTACCGGCAAGACCCTCATCGCCGCCCGCACCACGGCCCACATCGCCCCACGGGGCAGGGTGTTGGTGCTGCTGCCGACGCTGGACCTGCTGTCGCAGACGATCCGCTCCTGGCGCGCAGCCGGGCGTAAAGGCACCGCCATCGCGGTGTGCTCAGCCCGCCAGGCCCTCGACCACCAGCCGCTCGGCGCCGATGTTCCCATGACCACCGACCCCGGCGAACTGGCGGCCCTCGCCACCACCTGCTCTCCCGGGCCGGTCACGGCGTATGCCACCTACGCCTCCCTGCCCGCCGTCGTCTCCGCCCACCGCGACCACCGTCTGCCTCCGTGGGACCTGGTGGTCGTCGACGAGGCCCACCGCACCGCCGGGCACCTGGGCAAGGCCTGGGCCGCAATCCACCACGACGACCAGGTCCCCGCCGCCCGCCGCCTGTACCTGACCGCTACCCCCCGCATCTGGGACGACGATCCCGGCACCGATGGGGGAGAAGCGGTGGCCTCCATGGACGACCCGGCTGTCTTCGGCCCCGTCGCCTACCGACTGACCCTCTCCGACGCCATCGACCTCGGCCTGCTCGCCGACTACCAGATCCTGGTCCCGGTCGTCGACGACACCGACCTGCGCGACTGGCTGGCCACCGGACCCGGCGCCGGCGTCGACGGACTGCGCCTGGCCGGACGCCAGGTCGCCGTCCTGCGCGCCATCCACGACCACCGGCTGCGCCGCATCCTGACCTTCCACCACCGCGTCGCCGACGCCCGCGCCTTCGCCGCCACGCTGGCCGACACGGCCGCCGCCCTCCCCGCGGGCCTGAGCCCGGCGGGGCTGTGGGCGGACTGGATCAGCGGCAGCCACGCCCCGCAGGTCCGCCGTCGTCTGCTCCTCGAGTTCGCCGCCCACACCGATCCCCACACACCGGCCGTGCTCTCCAACGCCCGTGTACTGGGCGAGGGCATCGATGTACCTGCTATCGACGCCGTCGTCTTCGCCGACCCCAAGAACAGCCCCGTCGACACGGTCCAGGCCGTCGGCCGCGCCCTGCGCCAAGAACCTGGCGCCGGCAAGAAGGCCACCCTCGTCGTCCCCGTCTACCTCACTCCCGGCGAAGACCCCGACGACCTTCTCGGCGCCGACGCCTACACCCCGCTGTGGCGTACCGTCCAGGCCTTGCGTGCCCACGACGACCGCCTCGAAGCGCGGCTTGCCGACCCGCGCACCTACCGCCCCACCATGCCCCCGCACGACCCCGATGCCTGGCTCCACTTCGACCGCCCCACCCAGGCCGAAGAAGTCGCCCTCGCCCTCTCTCTGCGGGTCCTTGCCCCCAAGAGCGCCGAGTGGCGCCGCGGCCTGACCGCGGCCCGCCGATACCACCGCGCCCACCACCACCTGGACATCCCCCAGGCCTATCAGGACCCCACTGGCTACGCACTGGGCCGTTGGCTGGCTTGGCAACGCCACCTGCACACCACCGGCGCCCTCGACCCGGCACGCACCCAAGCCCTCGAACGCCTCAGCATCATCTGGGATCCCCGCCAGCAGGCCTTCGACCGCGGCCTCGCCCACGCCGCTGCCTACGCCGCCCGCCACGGCCACCTCGCCGCCCCCGTCGACGAGGTCCACGACGGCTATCCCCTCGGGCGGTGGCTGGCGACCCAGCGCAGCCGCGCCGGCCGCCTCACCGCAGAACGTGCGGCTGCCCTCACAGCTTTGGACCCGTGGTGGAACCCGCCCTGGCCCCTTGCCTGGCAACGGGCCTACCACGCCGCGCGCACAGGGCGGGACGAAGCCGGGACGGCGGACGCGGGGGAGTGGCTCACGGCTCAGCGGGCCCGCGCCGATGACCTGCACCCCGGGCAGCTCACTCTCCTCGCCCAACTGGGACGTGACCCGGAGCCTGCGCCCTGCTCCCCAGCGGGCGGTCGACTGCCCGCGCGGGAACGCGCCTTCCGGCGCGGGCTGGCCGCCGCACGGTCCTTCCTCGAGCGAGAAGGCCACCTCGATGTGCCCCAACGGCACATCGAGGCCTTCGATGGCGACCACGTGCGCCTGGGCCAGTGGCTGAGCAACGTGCGACGCCGTCGTTCCGCTCTCAGCCCCCAGCGGCGGGCGGCCCTTGCCGAGCTCGGCCTGTGAGCGGGCGTGAGGCAAGCACGGACAGCAGGATGAGCCGGATCCTCGATATTCGATAATTTGTTCGTTTAGCCGTGTTTGTCAGTGCTGCCTTCTAAGGTGAGGCCTCATCCGTCTCGGCTGAGACGGATACGGAGTCACGTGTACGTGTGAACTGGGGGAGAGCGCGTGGACTTTGAGGATGTCGCAGGGCTTCACGATCACCCGGCATGGCGGCTGTTACGGGCTGACCATGCCCCGCTGGTGCTGGCATTCTGCGGTGCGGTGTTCGTCGATGAGAATGCCCGAGGCGTCCCCGAAGCGGTCCTCGTCTCCCGTCTGGACGACCAGCTGTATGACCTCAATGAGCGGGGAGCCGGTTCGTTCCCGCGGCCGGCCGCGGCCTATCTGACGGAGTGGACCGCCAACGGATGGCTGCGCAAGTACTACCCGCCCGGTGAGGACGAGGCGCACTTCGACGCGACCAGCGCCCTGGAGAAGGCGGTTGCCTGGGTCCGGGGGCTTCCCGCCCGTTCCTTCATCGGAACTGAGTCCCGGCTCAACACGATCGTCGCCCTGCTGCGGCAGATGGCGTTCGGGACCGAAACCGATCCGCAGGCACGGATCGACGAGCTGAGCCGCGAACGCGACGCGATCGACACCCAGATCGCGCAGCTTCGCGCCGGCGAGGTCGACATGCTGTCCCCGCTGGCCCTGCTCGACCGCTACCAGCAGGTCGAGACCACCGCGGTCGAACTCCTGCGGGACTTCCGCGAGGTTGAGGCGAACCTGCGGGAACTGGACCGGCGCCTTCGCCACGACGTCGCTACGGCAGAAGGGGGCAAAGGCGATCTGCTGGCGACGTTCCTCATGGACCGGGAGGCAATCGCCGAATCCGACCAGGGTAGGAGCTTCCAGGCGTTCTTCGACTACCTGTTGTCCCCGCAGCGGCAAGACGAACTCCGTGACCTGCTCGGGCAGGTGAACCTGTTGCCCCAGCTCGACGGCAAAACCAACCGCAACCTGTTGAAGATCCCGTTCGCATGGCTGGAGGCTGCCGAGAACACCCAGAACACGGTGCGCCAGCTCACCGAACAACTGCGCCGCTTCCTTGCCGACCGCGGCCAGGACGAGAACCGCCGCGTCCAGGACTTGGTGCGCTCCATCCAGCGCCGCATCGCGGAACTCGACGGGCGTAACGATCTGCCAGGCCTGGAACTGGACCTTCCCCAGGTGGAGTTGGCGCTGCCCATGGAACGGCGGCTGTACATGCCCGTCGAACGGGTGGAACTGGACAGCACTGTCGAGGAAGCGCTCGACGACGCGTCGGAGCTGGACATCTCGGAACTCATCGGCGGCGTGTACGTGGATCCGGAGATCCTCGCCATGCAGGTGATGACAGCCGTCCACGCGAGCCCCAGCGGACAGACGACCTTGGCCCGCGTCCTCGAGCAACATCCCCTCACCCAGGGACTGGCCGAGCTGCTGACCTACTTCCAACTGGCCCAGCCAGGCCTGGACGTCGTGATCGATCCGGACCGCACCTGGGAGCTCGTCTACGACAGGGTCGGCTCGCCCGGCCGCACCGCGGCAACCGTCCCGCGGGTGACCTTCGTACGCAACGACGACGGCGAAACCGCCGCCGAGGAGGAGCAGCCGTGAGCGACACACTGACCGTGCCCGTGGTGAACCTGCTGAAAGCAGGCGTGCTCTACCAGAGCGACGCCCCCGCCGTCTGGGACCAGATCCTCGCCCACCAGGCCGCCATCGGCGACTACCTGGCCGTCCTGGGCCTGCACCTCGTCATCGATCCCGCCGAAGGATACGCATACGCACGGCAACGCGATCCGGACACGCGGGACGACGGCGTCAGCGTGCCCCGGCTCGTCACGCGCCACCGGCTGTCCTTCGCCGTCAGCCTGATGCTGGTGCTCCTGCGCGGCCGGCTCGCGGACAGCGACGCCACCTCCTCCGACACCCGCCTGCTGTTGTCCCGCGACGACCTGGTGGACATGGTCCGCGGCTTTCTGCCTCCGCGCAGCAACGAAGCCCAACTCGTCGACCAGATCGACACCCACATCAAGAAGCTCTGCGACCTCAAGGTACTCAGAGCCACCAAGCAAGCCAGCTGGTACGAGGTACGACGCCATCTCAAAGCCCTGGTCGATGCCCAAGTGCTCGGCGACTACCACGACCTCCTCGCCACCTACCGCGACACCCTCGACGCCCCGAAGGACGACGCATGAGCCTGACCACCGCCGCGGTGCCGCTTCCCCAGCAGCACACCCCCGCCGACGACGCTCCCGCCGTCGGCCCCGGCTTCAGACTCACGCGGATCGAAGTGCTGAACTGGGGCACCTTCCACCGCACCGTCTGGTCCTTCAACACCGACGGCGCCAGCGCCCTGCTGACCGGCGCCGCCGGATCGGGAAAATCCACCCTGGTCGACGCCATGACCACCCTGCTGCTCCCCGCCCACAAGATCGCCTACAACAAGGCCGCCGGAGCCGAGGCCAAAGAGCGCGACCTGCGCTCCTACGTCCTGGGCTACCACAAGAACGAGCGAGTCGAAGCCACCGACAGCACCCGCCCGGTGGCACTGCGGGACGCCACCAGCCACAGCGTCATCCTCGGCGTGTTCACCAACTACGCCCTCGGCACGCACGTCACCCTCGCCCAGGTCTTCTGGGTACCCGACGCCAACACCAGCCAGCCGGACCGCTTCTTCCTGACCGCCGACCGACCCCTTTCCATCGAAGCCGACTTCACACACTTCGGCACCAGCATCACCGACCTGCGCCGCCGCCTGAAACAGACCGGCGCCACCCTCTACACCAACTACCCTCCGTACGGGAAGGCTCTGCGCCGCAGCCTCGGCATCCCCAGCGAGCAGGCCCTCGACCTGTTCCACCAGACCGTGTCGATGAAGGCAGTCGGAAGGCTCGACGACTTCGTCCGCGAACGCATGCTCGAACCCTTCGACGCCCAGGCGGCAGTCGACAAGATCGTCGCGCACTTCGACGCGCTCACCGCCAGCCACGCCGAGGTCGTGCGGGCCCGTCAGATGATCGAGCACCTGACGCCCATCGTGGAGGCGTGCGACCGCTGCGACGCCATCCAGGCACAGATCACGCTCCTGACACGGCGCCGCGACGCCGTCCCCCTCTTCTTCGCCCAGCGCCGCGAAGACGCGCTGACTCAGCTCGGCTCAGACCTCCATACCCGCATCCGGCAGCTCACCGAAGAACAGCACAAGCGCGCCCAGCACCTGGACGGACTGCGATTGGCCGCGGAGGGACTCCGGCGCCGCATCGACGGCGCCGGAGGCGAACGGCTGGTGGAACTGAGGGCCAGGATCGACGAGCTCGGCCGCGAGCGGGACCGCCGCCGCAAACGGTCGGGCGAGTACCAAAGCTGGCTCGAGCGGGCGGTCCTGCCACCGGTCAACGACCCGGCATCGTTCCACGAACGCACCACTGAGATCAGCCGCGCCCGCGAACAGGCCACCCAGCACGAACAGCAAGCCCGCCAGGAACTCGATGAACTCGCCGTAGCCCGCCACGCCAACACCACGGCGACCGAAGCGATCCGCCGGGAGATCACCAGCCTGCACAGCCAGCGCTCCAGCATCCCGGCCCGTCTGCTGGACCTGCGCCGGGACCTGGCTTCCGCTGCCGGCGTGGCCGCGGAAGAACTCCCCTTCGCCGGTGAACTCATCCAGGTCCGGGACAGCGAAACCGAGTGGTCCGGAGCCGCCGAACGCGTCCTGCGGGGCTTCGCCCTGTCTCTTCTGGTCCCCGAAGCCCACTACGCGAACGTCTCGCGCTGGGTGAACGGCCGCCACCTGGGACTGCGAATCGTGTACTACCGCGTGCCCGCACATATCCGGTCCGCAGAACTGCCCACGGATCCCAGCTTCCTGACGGGCAAACTAGAACTCAACCAGGACAGCTGGGCGCACGACTGGCTCGCCACCCAGCTGCGCTCCCGGGCCGACTACCACTGCGCGGACGACCTGGACACTTTCACCCGCTCCACCCGTCAGGCTGTCACCAAGCAGGGCCTGATCAAGAACGGAGGCGGCCGGCACGAGAAGGACGACACCTCCAGTGTCGACGACCGCCGTTCCTGGGTCCTCGGCTGGACGAACCAGGCCAAGTTGACAGCCCTCCTCGAGGAAGCACAGCGCCTCACTCAGGAGAGCGCCGAGATCACCGAACGCACCCGCGCGCTCAAGCAGCAAGAGAGTTCCAGGTCCGGCATACGCGATGCTCTCGCCCTTCTCGCGAACGTAGAGAACTACCACGAGATCGACTGGCAGGCCGCCGTCCTCGAACTCGAAGAACTGCAACAGCGCAAGCAGACCCTGGAGACCGAAGCCGGCCTGGACCAGCTCACCACGGAGCTGCAGGAGGCCGAAGACGGAATCATGGACGGCACCAAGGACTTCGACACCGGCCAGGAACACCTCGGCAGTCTCCGCAACGAACATAAGCGCGTAGCTGCCCAGTTGGAGAAGACCACCGTATTCCTCCGGCGTGCCGATCTCACCGGCGTAACAGAACACCGTGACGCGCTCACGGCGTTCCTGCCCGGCCCCACCGACAGCGTGCAACACCTTCTGGAGCAGTTGGACGCCGCAGAGACCCTTGCCGCGCAGCAGCTTTTGCACACCCGCGAAAACCGCACAGAGGCATACCGGCGCGCAGCCTCACAGACAGCCTCGAAGATGGCGACCTTCCGGGACACCTACCGTCAGTTCACCACCGACCTCGACAGCAGCATCGAAGCAGCGGACGGCTATCGGCAACTGCACAACCGTCTCACCGACGACGACCTCCCCCGCTTCGAGACCCAGTTCCTGCAGTACCTGCGCACCAACGTCATCCGTGACATCGCCTCCTTCCAAGCCCACCTCAGCGCCCAGGAGCAGCAGATCCGCGAGCGCATCGAGGTCATCAACGCCTCGCTAGCCGCCATCAACTACAATCCCGGCCGCTACATCCGCCTCAACGCCGCGCCCACCCCAAGCGTCGAGATCCGAGACTTCCGCCGGGACCTGCGCACCTGCACCAGCGACGCCCTGGCCACCGATCCCGACGACGCCTACACCGAGGAGAAATTCCTCCAGGTCAAACAACTCCTCGACCGCTTCAAAGGACGCCCTGAGCACACCCGCCACGACGCCGACTGGACCGCCCGCGTCACCGATGTCCGCCGCTGGTTCATCTTCAACGCCAGCGAAGTCAACCGCGCGGACGACACCGAACATGAGGTCCACTCCGACTCCGGCGGCAAGTCAGGCGGCCAGAAAGAAAAACTCGCCTACACCATCCTCGCCTACCAGTTCCGCATCGACTCGGGCAACAGCAAGACCTTCCGCTTCGTCGTGATCGACGAAGCCTTCGGACGGGGCGACGACCCCTCCGCACACTTCGCACTCGATCTGTTCCAGCGCTTGGGCCTGCAGCTGCTCGTGGTCACCCCGCTACAGAAACTGCACGTCATCGAGCCGCACGTCACACGAGTCGGCTACGTGGACCGCCCCGACACAGTCCGATCCCGCCTGAACACACTCACCATCGAAGAGTTCCGAGCTGCCCGCATGAAGGCAGCCCAGATGCCGGCTCCCCGACCCGGGTCTCAGCCATGACCACACGCCACTGGACCAGCCCCGAAGACGTCATCGAAAGCCTGCGCCGAAAATGGAACAGCGGCCGCTACCTGGCCGCAGCCGCACAAGGCCATCCCTTCGAGCCCATCTCCGTCCCCCTCAAAGGCCCCACCTCCACCGACGTCAACCGCCACTACAGCAAAGCCCTTGAATGGGCACAGTCCTGGGCAGCGCACCACCACCCCCACATGCGGATCCAGACCAAAACCATTGGCGGACACCACAACACGCCGACGAACACGATCCCCATCCGGATCTGGGTGGACACCCTGCACCAGCTCGTCACCCTGCTGCAGACGACCGCCGAAGCCGACCTGTTCCACTCCCTCCACGCCGTCACAGCCACCACGGACCCGGCCCTCACCGAGTGGATGGCCGCCCATCCCATGAAGGTCCTCAAAGCCGCCCCCCACTGGCAGCGCCTCATCGACACCGTCGCGTGGTTCCGCAACCACATCGCAGCCCCGGTATATCTACGGCAGATTGACGTCCCCGACGTCGACACCAAATTCATCGAGGCCCACCAAGGCATCCTCGGTGAACTTCTTGACCACTGCCTCCCCGCCGACCGCATCCACCACGAAGCCCCGAGGAACGACCTCGCCGCTCGCTACGGCCTGCTCAGCAAGCCCGCCTACGTACGCTTGCGCCACCTCGACGACCCACCGGGCCCCTACAGCGAACTCACCGTCCGAACCAGCGAACTCACCGCAGCACCACCAGGCACCCATACAGTCATCGTCCTCGAAAACGAGATCACCTACCTCTCCCTGCCCCCCGCCCCCGGCACCACCGCCCTCCTGGTGACAGTCTGCGGGGAAGTGTCAGCTGGGCATCGTCATCTGAATGTCAGTGGCGCAACCTCAGTGACCTGGTAGTTGGTGCTGACGGATGGTGCTCACCTGTTGCTGACATGGGTGACGAAAGACCAGGTCATTCTCGTGCCGACTGCTATAGCAGGTGCGGGGTTTGTGCTGGTCAGAGGTGCGAGACCTGTGGGGGAGCGTGGCACTGTCGCTGGCCGTGCGGGGTCTTGGCCGTGCGCGCCGCCAGAGTAACGGCCCTCTACGGGACTTGAGCCGAGACACGAGGCGTCTGCCTGGGACAGCAAGTCCGCGATGAGGGGCTGGAGGGGCCGAGTTCAGGGAAAGGCCCGCGCACCAGCGCTTCGTGGTGGTTGACGCGGTTCGCGTAGCGCTGTAGGTGGTCGGCGGGGTCGTCCTGGGGTGGCGAGCGGCGTGCGAGGTGCTGGTGGGACTCACCGCTTCAGGCCAAACCCGCACTGCCGATCGCACTAAGGTACGCACGTGCGCTACTCGGTGTGGGACAAGGAGATCAGGAGCAACTTTGACCGCAGGCAGCTGACGCGTCAGCAAAGGAGCTTCCTTGAAGGGCTCTTGCTCTGCCTCGAACCAGGCGCCTACCTCAGCGACCATGTCTCCACCGCTAACAGCACCGTTGTTGCCCTGACACGAGCGCACCAGGCCCTTGCCGGTCATGCCACAAGCGGACAGCCGCAACTCGGACTCCTCAGGCGGTGTCTGACCACGGCCGCCTCCACCGTGGCAGCGGGGCTCCCTGCGCACCAGGCCCTGGGCGGTGGGCACCAGGCGACGCAGGCCCACACGCTGCTTGCCTCGATCCCCGGCCTTCTCACCGGCGCGACCAGCAAGGCCACGGCCGCCGCATACGCTCTGCGCGTCCAGGCTCACATCGCCCCTACGGCAGCCCACATCCGTACCTGGGTGACCTCCGTGTGGGACGGTCCAGCCCTTTCGCCCGACGTGCTGGCACGAGCCCGTGGAGAGGTCGCCGCGCTCATAGTCCTGGACGGACGAGATCCTCGCTCCCTACACGTTGATCTGATCCGCAAGGGATCCAGAGCTGTTCAGGGCGCCGCTTCGATCACCGCAGTGCTGTGGCCGCCCTCGCGCACCTACCGCGTCGCAAGCCTTGTCCAAGGTGCCAGCCAACTCGAGCACCTGGACCAGCTCCTCCCGGGAGCACGGCAAAGCCCGCTCCACACCTCCCGCCCCGTCACCGTGGGGGCCCAAGAACTGACGGCCTGGGCTGCAGCCATCAAAGGGCCAGCAGTCATGGTCGACCTGCCTGTGGCCGCCGCCGATGCGGCGACCGCTGTCGTCAGGGCGCGGCGTCAGATCAGCGAAGCGCTCGACCAGTACGCCGCCGGTCAGCGGCTAGTCGACCTGACCCTTGGCCCCCGCAACATCACCGTCGACGACACCGGACGCCGAGAGCAGCACGACCTCACGAGTACCTCGGCGTCCATCGCCCGCCCACTCACCACCCACTGGCCCGTCTCCCTACGACCTGCCCTGCGCAGCGCACACCTGGCTGCCCGACTCGACGCTCCAATGGCCAGCTCCGCTCTCGCCTGGAGCGCCATCGATTCGTTGGACGTTGGCTCCACACAACTCGACCTCGTCGCAAAGGCCTGCGCCCTGCACTCCATCCGCCAGCTACTCATCGCCCTCTACCAGACGGTCACGAACTCGGCGCTCAACCACCTGCGCTCCGCGCAGATGCGGCTGGCCAACGACACAAGTGACCTGGCCAAGCTGGAACGGGCAGTGGGACGCACACAGACGCAGGACCAACCCGCAGCACGCGCAGCCCACACACAGCTGGCCGAGCAGGCCCGTCAGGCACGACAGCAGCTGGCCCCTCAGGAGCAGGCGGTGCGGTCGCTGGAACAGACCGTGACCTCGCACGCTGCTGTGGTGCGCCGCGTCCTGCTGAAAGACGGAGACAACGGCCATCCCCTCCGCCTCACAAGCTGGAAACTCGATGTCAACGGCTGGCTCGACGTCCTGCTGCCCGCACGGGCGAAGACGGGACAAGACGTACTCGATGCACAAGCGGCGATCGACGCTCTGGCCCGGCTGGCCGGCGGGTACGCCCAAGACACCCTGGCACTGTGGCGTGCTCGCCTGGCTGACCCCAAGCTCCTTTCCGACTGGCTCCAAGACCAGCAAGACGTTCTTCACGCACTGCTTGAGTGGCTCTACGCCACACGGAACAGCGCCATCCACCGAGGGCAGTTCACGGCCCCAGCGGACGCCATGACCGCACACGCCGCACGAGGAGTCGTCGACATGTTGCTGGAGTTCCTGGGCAACTGGCACAAGATCCAGTACTCCCAGGGCGCGGCAGAAAGCGAGGCCCTGAGCGTCATCCGCGATCTGGCCAACCGCAAGGACTCCCTGACTCACCACCTGGCCCAGGCGCCCTCGTGTCACCCGCTCAACCTCGAGTCCGTCACCGGACCGGGCGTCGACTGCTGGAACCGCCCGTAGCTCTTGCCTGTCAGGCGTTGATGTTGATGCGCAATCGGTTGTCAGGCCGCGAGTCCGTGCCACTCCACACGATCAGGCTGGCGCCCGGGAGTGCGCTGCCGCCTACTGGCGTACCCCCGCGCGCCGGCAAGCGGCCGCCGCAGCCGAGCCTGGCCGCGCTACCGATCCTGAAGTGATCTGTGCTGTCTCGACTTTCTGCTGAGCCTCTGGCCGGCTAGACATCTGTCATCCCGGCATGGGGCAGGGTCCGCTCGGGCCGCGCCTGCGTACGCGAGGGGGAAAATCGCCCGTGTTGCTGCCCGGCGGCCGGTAGCGTCCCGGGCCATGTACCTCGATGTGGACGCCGATGGGGCGTGGGAGCGGCTGCGGGCCAGCCGCTGGAATCCACCCGGCCGTGCCGGATCGGGATCCCGCCGCAAGACATATGCAGCGGCCCTGGAACAGGCCGAGCAGATGTTCCGGGCGGCCAAGGCCGTTGGACCTGCGACACGTCCCCTGCAGGTCTTCTACGGCCTCAGCCAGGCCGGGCGCGCCATCGCGGCCGCCGCGGTGACTCTCGGGGGCGAGGACTGGCGTCTCGTCACCCACGGGATCAAGGCATCCGGGTTCGACAAGCCCTTTCCCGACATCGAGCTCCGCACCGACGCACCAGGCACCCATGGCAGCTTCGTCCGGGTCAGCCAGGTACTCGACTCACCGGTGTGGGAGAAGGACCCGGTGCGCCTTGAGGCCCTGTGGGATCTGCTGCCAGTGAATCTCACTTATCCGCTCACGAACCGGGAGCGGACCACCCCGCTCTTCGCCGCCGCGAGCAGCATCCACGACGAGGACCACTCGCTGCTGAGTGTTCCCGTGTGCGACATCCCCGACCGAGTCATCGACGCCGGCACCCGAGAGGCACTGGCCGACTTCCTCACCGCATACCCTGCCGTCGCCCAGCACGACAGCTACGTGACCATCCGCACTCTCAGCCTCGGGCCGGCGGCACCACCCGACTACACGCGCTATGACCACGGCGGCGGCGAACTGGTGGTCAACTGGGCGATGCCCCAGGGGTCGGCAACCGCAGCAGAACGCCGCAAGCACCTGCGGGCCATGACCCGTGGTTATGTGGGCTTGCGGTTCTTCCTGCCCGTCCTCTCCTCGCTGAAGCGGGAGCTGCATCCGCTGATGGCCTGGTGGGCTGTGCTGTACGCCCTGTCGATGCTTGCCCGCTACGAACCCGCGAGCTGGGTGACCAACATCAGCGTCGACAACAGCGAGCACGCGGTCCCGATCGAGCGGCTCCTGGAGCGCGCCCTCACCCATCTGCCGGTCCTGATCGCGGACACCATCGCCGAGGTGAGCACTTGACCGCGCGGTGAGTGCGCAGGCGGCGCCTCTCCCTTCCGCTCCGTGCCGCATTCGAGCACCTCCGGGAACCCCTGTTTGCCGTGCACGGAAGCACGGAAGGTGGCAGTTTGCCCTCGCGTCATCCAGGCCGAGTTCACCGCGCGTACGGTCGGAGTCCGAAGCGGAGCGGCCGAAACCGCCCGGCAGGCCCAGCGCGGACCAGTGTGCCCAAGTCCTGGCCAACTGCCCTGACCTGCACATCTATTGACGCTCCCTCAACTCGCAATGTGAGGTGTATCACGTACCGGCGTGGCGGGTGGGGTCCTAGGGGGTGGGGGGGGGGGGGGGGGGGGGGGGGGGGGGGGGGGGGGGGGGGGGGGGGGGGGGGGGGGGGGGGGGGGGGGGGGGGGGGCGGGGGGGGGCGGGGCGGGCGCCCGCCCCCCCCCCCCCCCCCCCCCCCCCCCCCCCCCCCCCCCCCCCCCCCCCCCCCCCCCCCCCCCCCCCCCCCACCCCCTTAGAGGGCTCCGCGACCTGCCGGAACGCAGTTTGCGATCTTGTTTTCCCTGTCGTGATTCTTGAGCCGTGCCGAGGCGCCCGGCGCACCCACATCACGACAACGGGAGGAAGACTCCACCGTGTTGACGCATCTCGCGGACCTCGCCCAGATCGTTCCCGCCCTGCTCGGGTTCCTCTGGCTCGTCGCTCTCGCGTCCAATCCGATCGCCCCCTGCGGCCCGTCCGCCAAGGACCCGGCGAAGACCATCACCGACCACCTGCGCGCCATGGCCAACCACGCCCGGGCGGTGGCCGTGCTGCTCGCTCGCAAGTCCGGCGCGGGGGGCGACAAGTAGATCACGCCCCGGCGGCAGGAGCCGTCCGCCGGGGCATCTCGCATGGGGTGGACCACGGGGTTCCACGGATGCGATTCGCAGGCCAGGCGCACCGCGCCAAGGAGCACCGCCCGACGATGGTGCGGCCCTCTACGGCCCCGACGCCGACGGTGACTTGCTCCCGTCGTGGTGAGGTGGCGGGCCTGCCCCGCCACCCGGCAGCATGAAATCCGGTCGGCCGATGTCGGCAACGGCTCAATGTGAGACCACTTCCACCGGATGAATTGTGGCCCTCCTTGGCGGCCTGACTCGTTGAGTCAGGCCGGGAGGATGGGTGATCAGCGTGGAGGACTGGGCGGAGATCCGCCGGTTGCACCGGGCCGAGCAGATGCCGATCCGGGCGATCGCACGGAAGTTGGGGATCTCTCGGACCACGGTGCGACGGGCGGTGGCCAGCGACCGGCCGCCGAGGTACGAGCGGGCGCCGAAGGGGTCGATCGTGGATGCGGCCGAGCCGAAGATCCGCGAACTGCTCGAGGTGTGGCCGGACATGCCGGCGACCGTGGTGGCCGAACGGATCGGCTGGCAGCACGGCATGACCGTGCTGCGGGATCGGGTCCGTGAGCTCAAGCTCGACTACCTGCCGGCAGATCCGGCCTCCCGGACGGTCTATGAGCCTGGCGAACTGGTGCAGTGCGACCTGTGGTTCCCGCCCTCGGCGATTCCGCTGGGGTTCGGGCAGACGGGCTGTCCGCCGGTGCTGGTGATGGTGGCCGGCTACTCGCGATGGATCATGGCTCGGATGCTGCCGAGCAAGGCCGCAGCCGACCTGATCGCCGGGCACTGGCGGCTTTTGACCGGGCTCGGAGCCGTCCCGAGGGCTCTGGTCTGGGACAACGAGGCCGCGGTCGGCTCCTGGCGGGGCGGCAGTCCCCAGCTGACCGAGGACTTCGCGGCGTTCGCGGGACTGCTGGGCATCCGCATCATCCAGTGCCGTCCCGGCGACCCGGAGGCCAAGGGCCTGGTCGAGCGGGCCAACGGCTATCTGGAGACCAGCTTCCTGCCCGGACGCGTCTTCGCCTCGCCGACCGACTTCAACATCCAGCTCGCGGACTGGCTGACCAAGGCCAACCGGCGCCTGCACCGCACCCTGCAGGCCCGCCCGTCCGAACGGATCGAGGCGGACAAGGCCCGCATGCTGACCCTGCCGCCGGTCCATCCGCCGGGCTGGTGGCAATCCAGCCTGCGCCTGCCGCGCGACCACTACGTCCGTATCGACACCAACGACTACTCCGTCCATCCGCTGGCCATCGGCCGCCGCATCGAGGTCAAGGCCGACCTGGATCAGGTCCTGGCGTTCTGCGAGGGCACCGAAGTCGCCCGGCATGCCCGCTGCTGGGCCCGCCATCAGTCCCTCACCGACCCCACCCACGCGGCCGCCGCGAAAGCCGACCGCGAACGGGCCCGGCAACGGCCCGTCCCGGCCAGCCAACTCGAAGTCGAGCAACGGCCGCTGGACACCTACGACCGGATCTTCGGCGTCATCGACGGCGGCCTCAGCACCGGTGAGGGAGTCGCCTGATGACCACCAAACAGGCCGCGAACGGCCGCGACGTCTCCTCCGAACTCGTCTATCTGACCAAGGCGTTGAAGGCGCCCGCGTTGCGGGACGCGGCCGCCCGGCTCGCCGAACGAGCTCGTGACGAGGGCTGGAGTCACGAGGAGTATCTGGCCGCCTGCCTGCAGCGGGAGGTCGCCGCCCGCGACTCCCACGGCGCCGAGGGCCGCATCCGTGCGGCCCGCTTCCCCTCCCGCAAGTCGCTCGAGGACTTCGACTTCGACCACCAGCGGTCCGTGAAACGCGAGGTCATCGCCCATCTGGGAACGCTGGACTTCGTCGTCGGCAAGGAGAACGTGATCTTCCTGGGGCCGCCCGGCACCGGCAAGACCCACCTCGCCACCGGGCTCGGCATCCGGGCCTGCCAGGCCGGCCACCGGGTCGCCTTCGCCACGGCCGCTCAGTGGGTGACCCGTCTCGCCGAAGCCCACCAAGCGGGCAGACTCAGCGACGAGTTGACCCGACTGGGACGGATCCCGCTGATCATCGTGGACGAGGTCGGCTACATCCCCTTCGAACCCGAGGCCGCGAACTTGTTCTTCCAGTTCATCTCGGGCCGCTACGAACGCGCCTCTGTGATCGTGACCAGCAACAAGCCCTTCGGACGCTGGGGCGAGGTCTTCGGCGACGACACCGTCGCCGCCGCGATGATCGACCGCCTCGTCCACCACGCCGAAGTGATCTCACTGAAGGGCGACAGCTACCGCATGCGGGGCCGCGACCTCGGACGGGTTCCCACGGCCAACACCGGGGAATGACCAACATCAACTGACAGCGTGAGGTCCACTTTTCATCTGGTGCCCCCGGTCCACGATTCAGCCGTTACCGACAGGCCGATGTCAGTGGGACCCCGCATCCTGGAGGCACAACTGACGACGAAGGATCCCTGAACGACCATGACCGGACTGACACCGCGAACGTCGAGCGGACGACGTTGTCCCCGACGCGACTGCCCGACCGGTCGGAGGCGTTGATGGCCGACGGTCGGCCGAGCACGGTGCAGTTCCGGGGCGCCGCACGCGGACGTCCAGCGGGAACGGTGTCACCGATCTGATGCAAGACCATGGCCCGGCGGAATCCGAGGAGGGGATTGCGTCACCTCAGTGGCCGCATTGCTTCGGTGCCCCACGGACCGGGCGAGGCGAGGACGCACCCTTGAGAAGAAGCGTGACACGCTCAGAGCGCTCCTGTGTCGCATCGTCTTGAACTTGGCCCCCGGACTACGGTGACTGAGCGATTTCAGCGTTGTCTCCCCAGGGTGAGGACTGCTCTGGCTGCTGGCGTGGGGCGGTTGGGCTCCAGCGGGCGTGCGCATGTCCCAGCCGGATGCCCGGCGGCACCGGCCACGATGAGGCCCGGCGGCGGAAGCACGCGGACGCGGGCGAACTCGGCGTGCAGCTGGATCAGTTCGTGTTCGGCCACGAGGCCAGGGGCGGTCGCTCCCTCCGCCGGGGACAAGGAGCGACGGCCGATCCCGGCAGCCATCGCCCCCGATCCCGCCGGCACGGACCCACCCGTTGGCGTTGTTGCCGCAAACGGTCGTCAGGCCGTCGGGGCCGCGCCACTCCGCACGATTCCACTGGCGCCGGGAGGGCGCTGCCGCTTGCGGGCAACGACTGACTCGCCCGGCGAGGGCCGGCTTCGGGTGTGAGGGTCTGGTCCCTGAACTGTCCCACGGACTAGCTGTCTTGCCGTGCTGGAGGCTGGTGTGCGGGTGTGTGGCTGAGTTGTTCCAGGATGGCGCGCAGCTCGCTGTGCCGGATCTCGGGGTGAGACGGTGGGCGGCCGGACTGCTGCTGTGCGGGGGCGGCCGACAGGTGCGGTGGCCGGACCTGCAGCGGGGTGTGGGCGAGCCGCAGGCGGGCGGGCCAGGGCATGGAAGGCAGCCGGTAGACGGCGTCCTGGCACCAGGCTGCCGCCCCGGCGTTGGCCTTGGCGGCGATCTTGCGGGTGAGGCCCTGGTGGGGGCGGTAGTGAGCGCGGGGCGTGGAGATCAGTAGGCAGGTCGGTGACAGCGGTGCGAACACCTCAACTGCTCCTGGGAGCAGCGGGGGAGTGAAGGAGAAGGTGCCGTCCTTGTGGCGCAGAGCGACGCCGCTGTCGGGGAGCAGCAGCAGCGGTTCGGCCGAGTGCAGCAGCATCAGCCGCCGGCCCGGGGCTGCGAGGACATCCCGGGTGCGTTCGAACGCCCGGATCGAAGCACGCAGTGGCGAACGCGGGTCATCCACCACCGAGGGATCGGGAGCCGTGCGCAGGGCCGCCCAGAACACCTCCATCCGTTCTGCCTCCGACAGCGGCCGCCCTATCCGTTCCGCGAAGTAGTCGACCGCTTCCGCCGCCCACGCAGCCGGGAACACATGCCGGCCGACCTGGGTATCGAAGGACCGGAACGCCTGGGTGCGGACCACCTGCCAGGCCAGCGAGTCCACGACCAGCGCCTCCCTTGCCTGCTCCAGTGGCCACTGCCCCTCACGCAGGGCACGCAG
Organism: Streptomyces sp. NPDC050121; assembly: GCF_044460385.1. NCBI lineage: Bacteria > Bacillati > Actinomycetota > Actinomycetes > Kitasatosporales > Streptomycetaceae > Streptomyces > Streptomyces sp. NPDC050121. The sequence goes on from NZ_JBITJV010000045.1 coordinate 29,573, forward strand.
AACCGGCGCGGACGGGTTGTCGACGTGGCGGTCCAGATACGTCTCCAGCGCTGTCCCCTGCTCGCCCTCGGTGAGGGGGTCGGTGTTGAAGTGCCGTGCCACCGCTGCCCGCCGCACAGGGGTGCGATGCTCCGCGCCGCCGCGCCACCGGCCGAGGACGTGCCCGTCCTCGGCGAAGGCCCGCAGCAAGTATTTCGGCACCAGGTGGTGGTCCTTGGCCGTGTTCGCTCCCACCCCGCCTCCTTACAGGGCCGGAGCGGCGGGTTCGGACGGCGCCTGCTCGGCCGTGGCATGGCGCCAGGGGTAGCTGTCCCAGCCGGCGTCCAGCACGGTGTTGCGGTGGTGGGTGTGTCCCGGCAGGGCCTCACGCAGGGCGTAGGTGGAGCGCTGGGGGTCGGCGGCCCGCTCCAGCAGCAGCTGGCCGACGGGGGCGTCGGTGATGGTGACCATGTTCTCCAGCTCGCTGATGCTGGACACCGTGACGGGCACTGTCGTGTCCGGCAACTGGGGTCGCTGCATGGGGGCGTTGACGATGTGGAACGGCTCCATCGTCACGACCAGCCCGTGCACGGGCCGGTCGGTGGGCACCTCGGCGAATTCCTTCTGCCCGCTCGCGATCAGGCCGGCGGTGTGGTCGATCTGCTCGTAGGCCCGGCCGAGCATCCGGTTCACCTCCTTCACCCGCTTGTCCGTGGCCAGGCGCAGGTGCCAGGTGGGCCGCACGGACTTCACCTCCACCAGCAGCACGAGCTCGGCGGTGACGACGATCCAGTCGACGCTGCGGGCCTTGTTCCGGCCGTAGACGATCTCCGGCCGGACCGTCGCGTCGGGCAGCAGGCCCAGCTGGCGGCCGACGTAGGCCTCGAACAGATCACCCAGGTCCTGCGCGAAGGCGTCGCCGAAGCGGGCGACGCCGGTGTAGTAGATGCCCAGCGGGCTCGCCTTGGACGCGATCAGCTGGCCGACCGGTGCGAGGAGACCCGGGCCGTATCCCTTCACCAGGGGCTTGGCACGCAGGGGGTTGAACTCATAGCGGCGCAGCAGTGGATCGGTGGTCATCCGGGCCCGCTCGTTGTCCTGCCGGAAGGCTGCCGCATCGGTCACGAAGTGCTCCTCGGTCACCGACAGGATGGTCGTGGCCGGGATCTCCGCGCAGATCCGCTCTGCACCGGGCGCCTCCAGCGAGTCCGGGTCGAACCGGCCGCCGCAGCTGATCGCGGATGCCCACAGCAACTGGGCGATGCCGGCGTAGTGCGACAGGCTCGTACCCAGCAGCTCCTCCTCCCAGCCCGGACGCAGACACTGCGCCTGGCGCGTCCCTGCCGTCTGCGTGAGCATCGCCGCGGTCCGCGCCAAGTCCTGGTACACCGGCTCCTGATAGGTCATCTGCTCCCCGGAGGCGCGCAGCAGCCACCGGCCCAGAGCGTCCTCGTCGGTGTCGTGCAGAAAGTGGTCCTCCAGCCGCACGTACATGTCCAAGATCTGCCGCAGGTCCGCATCGCTCGCGTCCTTGCGGTACTCGTTCCCGCACGCCAGCGATACCCGTGCGGCATCGGCCAGCGCCCAGGGCGTGTACGTGCGGGACGGGCTGGTCAGCCACGACGACTCCAGTGAATGGGACGCCGATGCCTGCGCGATCAGCGGCAGCAGGGCGCTGGGTCGGTGCCGTCGTACCCGCGCCACATACTCCCGATCCCGAACCGCCCTGCTGCCTGGTGCCCACGTCATGCACTCAAGGATCTCGTGCCGGTGCCTGTACTGTCCTGCCCATTTCAGCCCGGGCCCCAGCAACCAGCACCAGCGCCCGCCACCGGTATGCCCTGCACAGCTCACGAGACGACCCCAGGGGTTCGGCAGCGGCTCGCGGGACAAGACGGGCACAAGAACCTCCCACCGCCCTCTGGGCGTCAGCCGACCAGGTTGTGCAGCCCACCATGCAAGCTCCGGTGGCGAACAGACCAGCAAGAACAGCCTCGGGGCACGACTTCTTGGCGAAGAAGGTGATCACTCCCACGCCGACGCCGATGACCGCGGCCATGAAAAGGATCACCGCAGTGCGCAACGACAAGAGCGCCGGCCTCGCCGTGTCAGCCGGCGCCGGCCTCGACACCCTCGCCCTGTACATCCCGCCCGACCTCGACCCCCAACAGCTCGAGACCGAAACCCTCGGCCTGGGCATCCCCTACATCCCCCGCCCCGTCGCCCAGGCCGTGGTCGCCGTCGACCACAAGATCGGCCGTGACATGGGGCGGCGCCTGCTGGCCTTCGTCCGCCAGGTCTACCGCTACCTGCACCACGACATCGGTGAGCGCATCCGCGCCGAGGTCCGCACCGAACTGCACCGCCCCGGGCCCCGACTGGTCATCGCGCACTCCCTGGGCAGCGTCATCGCCTTCGACATGCTCACCCGCGACGACACCGGCCCCGGCCCCGACGGCCTGACCGCCCTCGTCACCTGCGGATCCCCCCTGGCCTGGCCCACCATCCGTCATTCACTGGGACAGGACGGCTCCCTTCAACTCAACTGCCCGACGGCATCGACTGGTGGAACCTTCACGCCGCCGGTGACCTTGTTGCCCAGAGCGGACTGGCGGCCGTAGCTCCGGCCGTCCGCGACGAACCCGTCCGCAACGGCCCTCAGCAACCCGCACAATGCCCTGCGCTACCTCGAGCAGCAGCCACTCGCCGACCTCATCGTCAAAACCAGCGCCGTGTGAGCCCGAACCACCGCCCCAGCAGTCCAACGGGCCCAGTGGGCGGGCAAATCACCACAGCGATGCATGTCCAGCTCCACGCCGGATGACAGCTGCAGCCGGACACAACTGCGCCCCGGTGTTGCAGCGCTGAAGTGGCGCGGCACAAACACTGTCCAGCGCTGACGCAGACTCCGCTGGTTCCCCCGGCTTCCGTGTCACCGGCTCATCCGGCGGCCGCCGGATGCAGGCGACAGCATCAGCAGGGCCGACCTGGCTTGAGGCGGCTACGCTGCTGTCTCTTTGAGCAAGCGAGAGTGAGCGGTGGAAGACGACGACCTGGATTCCCTGGTGGAATCCTGGCAGCCCAAGCAGACCAGCGACGTGATGCGACGTGCCTTCGCCGAGCGCTGCCGGTGGGTCGAGACCATGCTCCAGGTCCGCGCCGAGGCCGAGATCCGGATGAGGGCTGCCAACTATTCGTCGGGACCGGCCATCGAAGCGATCTTCCGGGAAGAACTCGGCAGGATCCTGCCCCGGCGCTACCAGGTGACCTGCGGAACCTTGTCCGACGGCTCGGGCAACACAGCAGGAGACTGCGACGTTGTCGTCTTCAATGACACCTGGTTCCCGACCGTCAAGCAGCGCGCCACGGCGGACGACCGGCAGCACGTCATGCCGATCGAGGGCGCCTACGCCGTCATTGAGGTGAAGCAGACACTCACCCAGCGCTCCCTGGACGAGGCGCTGGGAAAACTCGTCACCTGTCACAGGCTTGATCGCCCGCTCATGCCGGTGGGCCGTATGGTGGAGAACCGGAGTTTCGGAGGCGGCGGCAACCGAATCGGCAACCCCCTGTTCTCCGCGATCGTTGCCACCCGGCGCGACCCCGGCACACCGCTGAGCGACCTCGTCGAACGCTTCCTGGCCGTCAACCGGCGCCTGAACCGCCTGGAGATGGTGCACTGCCTGTGCATCCTGGGCGAAGTCTGCTACCTCTGGGGATGGGTCCCCCAGGGCAGCAGCGAAGCCAATGTCGCCACCTTCTTCGGTCCCGAGGACCTGCAACAGCCGCTCATGCTCATCGAGGGCACACCCGACCGGGCGGAGTCGCCCCTGGGCGTTCTCGTCTCCCGCCTGTTCGCCCACGTGACCAATTCAGTGCTGGGAGAGGTCCAGGACATCCCGTGGGCGTACGGGATCGGTCATGCCCTGCAGCCCTACCAGTTCGGCAGGTTCCAGACCCCGCCCGCGCAGAGCCCCGGGCCGTGACTGCCGCCCCTGCCCGAGGGCGGCACTGCGGGCCGCGGTGCTGCGGCGCGGCACAGCCCGATCCTCGGCGTGACTTCCAGGGCCTGTACGCCCCCAGGGGCGGGTGGCAGGCGCGGCCGTAGTGCAGGAGCCATCCCTTCGTGGGCGGGGTTGGTCAAGGACGCCGGCGAGTCCGATGACGGGATCGGTGAGGGCGGCACGAAGGTCTTGCCAAGTTGCCACAGACGCTGGCTCGTTCGCGCGCATCATCATGTCGGCCTGCACACAAGGGAGCCGCTCCTCGCAGGCCCCCCGGCGCATCGCTGCTTCGTCGGCTTCCCTTGCATTCCGTGCAGGAGACTGCGGCATAAAAGGGGCCAGGCGGCAGGGGAGTGGCATCGATGGCCCGGCTCAAGGGTTGGCCGGTTCGGGCTGGCTTTCGCTCTGGGCGGCGGGTGCCGACTGCGCCGTGTCGGGCGCCGTGTAGAAGACGGAGGAACCCTGTTTGGTGCGCTGGGCCTGGCTCTTGGCCACGAGCCCTTCGAGCGTGGTGCGCACGACGGTGGTCTTGACGGTGCGCTGGGGGTGTTGCTGTCCCAGTGCGGTGGTGATCTCGGCAGCGGATCGGGGTTCGCTCTGGCCCGCCAGGTGTTCGCGCACGAGGTCGACGAGCGTGGACGATGTTGACGGTGCGGCCGCCGTCTTCGCGGCCCTCTTGCCGGTCCGCTTCCCGGCCGCGGGCGCTTTCTTGGCCGTGCCCGCTGCGTCTGCTGCCTTCTTGCGGGTCTTCGGCACGGTCGCGACGGGTTCAGGGGCGGCGGTCGTCGCGGGGATGCCGAGGGCCTGCTGGATGTTCACCAGGACGGTGTGGTCGTGCCGCAGGGCGGCCAACTGCGCCTGCAGCGCTTCGATTTCACCGTCGAGGCGGTCTTGCTCCTTGAGGTTGCGGTCAAGGTCGCCGGCCACCTGCGCGCTGTACTGCGAGGTCAGTTCGGTGGTTTCGGACATGGCGCTCACACCCTTTCTGGGCGCCGCGGTCAGATGAGTGCGCGGCGTCTGCGAATCCAACGTGTGCAGTAGCAGTTACTGCCGCACAGTCTGCGCAGTGATACTACGCACGGCACCTGCACCGTTCTCGGTTGTCTGCTGGGACGGAGCAGACTCAGTCCTCAGTCCTCAGTGCGCAGAGGTCCTGGCGGAGCCGAGGGGCGGGTGGTGATGTGATGCCGGCTGCCAGTGCACTTCGTCGGTGTCCCGCTGATGGTGCCAGGCCGACAGGGTGCGGCCGGCGACCAGCCGGTCGAGAAGTTCTGTGGTCTGCTGGGGAGAGTGTCCACACAGGCGGGCAAGGACGTCCAAGTCGGCGCTGTGGCGGTCCCGGACGGGGGTGTGAGCAGCCAGCACGAGCGCGGTCAGGCGCACGGCCGGCGGTGCGGTGGCCGGCGCCGCCATCGGGGCGGGGTGCAGGGCCCAGTGGGCGGCGTGGCAGCGTGTGCGGCGGCCGGGAGCGTGGTCCAGGAGTGTGGCATCCCGCAGGTGCACCTGAACCGGCGCCGATCTGAGGTCGGGCAGATGAAGCCAGTGGGCCTGGGCCAGCTCCTGCCACAGTTCTGTGTGCCCGCGCAGCCGCATGGCCCGCAGGAGGCCGTGCGGCACTAGCAGGCGACCGTGGGCGTCGGCGCGCAGGGCGCATTGCAGGGCGAGAAGGCGGGCGCCGGGGGAGGAGAACCTGGGCAGTGCGGTGGCCAGGTAGGTGAGCATCTCCCGTACGCGCAGCCGCTCATCGGATGCAGGGGGCCTCCTCGAGGGTGTGGGGGCCGGCGGGCAGCTGGAAGGCCGCGGCCGGCGGGGGAGGAGGGTCGTGTCCGGCACGATGGCGGTGTGGCTGGTGGCGGCCGCGCAGGCGGCGCAGGCGTCGGCCAGCCGCCAGGTGCGGCCGCTGCGGTCGCGGGTGAGAGCGAGCAGAACGGGGCCGGCGCAGCCGCGGTGACGCGGATGCCACGAGCACCCGCGCTCCCGGCACTGGCAGATCCGCAGGTGTCCCGGCAGCACATCGGTGCTGGCATGGCAGGCCAGATGCGACAGGGCGGCGGACCGCGCGGACACCGTCCCCACAGGCGCCGCTTGTTGGGTACAGCGCGTACAGACAAGACGTGGCGCACCTGTCCGGGAGTGCAGTTGCACCGTCCAGATACGCCGCACCGCGACGTGCCCACCGGCAAGCCTCATCGGCGGGTTGCCCTCCTGTCGTTCACTGCCGCCGTGGTCGGTGCGTGCCGGCGAAGGGCACCTGGACGGACACACGGACGGGCAGATTCCCAAATCGTAAACGGCACCCTCTCGCACAAACCGAAAGTGCAGAAATTCGCACTGACATCGCGGGGGACGGGACCGTCGGATAGTCGGGTGCCGATCTTGCAGCCCGAGCCCGACCTCACCGCCCTGCGCGTCACACTGGCGCGTCTGAGGAACGACCGCGGCTGGACCTTCGACGAACTCGCCGCCCGCACCGGCCTGGCCCGGCGCACCGTCATCGACCTCGAACACGGCCGCGGCGCCGGCAACATCACCACCTGGCACGCCCTCGCGCACGCCTTCGACGTCCCCATCGGGGAACTCCTCGGCGCCCTCTGCGACAACCACACCCCGCCTGGCACGCAGGACGCCTGACCCCGCGCCCCTCACCGACCAGGGCACCGTAAAATCACCCGAACGGCGAACCGTGCTAGAACGCGTGACAGCATGTCAGTTCACCTGTTCGAGCAAGTGGGGCCGTCCGGGGGACACCACAGCCACCACAGGCCCCGCCGGTGAATGCCGCCTGGCACGGTGCCTGCCATGTGCCCCAACCACACCCCCACCAGCCGCCACTGGGACGGCAGCCCCCACACCATCCCTCCGCGCCGCTCCCTCCATGTGGCCCCGCACAGCCCCAGCCGCCTGCTGCGGCACGGCCAAAGCGGCATCTGTCGCAGATGCGGCCACCGCATCGACATCTACCCGCGGCCCGACCAGCGGCCCATCGCCCTGCACCCCGCCGAACTCACCACCCAGAGCGTCCCGGCGGCCTCTCGCTGGCACCTGAGCAGCGGCATCGCCCACCCCCACGACGACGGCAGCGACTGGTGCCGCATCCCCCACGCCGCCCTCTGCCCGGCCCGCACCCCCCACTGCCAGGCCAGCCCACACCTCGACGCGCTGCGCCGCCACCTCGCCGTCCGCACCCGTCGCCTGATCGACACCGGCCACCTCACCCCCACCACACTGGCCCCCGACACCCTGCCCGCCGCCACCGACCACCCCACCCCCCGGCCGGTCGTGAACATGCTGCTGGGCCGCTACCTCGCCGACGGCCCACTCCAGCACATCCGCTGCGTGGCCCAGACCCGCCACCGGCAGCGATGCCCCCAGCCCGTCCTGAACCCCGCCAGCCCGGCCGGAACCTGGAGACTGCTGCCCACCGGCCCGCACCGTCGCCAACTGCCCCTTACCGCCACCCTGATGGCCGTCTACGACCTCGGCTCCCTGCCCCACACCGAACAGCGACGCTGGCGCACCCAACACTGCCCCGCCCATGCCGCCCTCACCGCAGCCGCCGACCTCACCGTGACCACCTGGCAGATCTTCGACCCGCTCCGGCACACCGTCCACATCCACGCCCGCCTGCCCCACCCCACGGCCAGCCGGCGCCGGCAGGGATGACCATGCCGCACCACGCCCTGGAGATCACCCTCACCCGCCCCCTCTCCCCGACAGCCCTGCACCGCGCCGCCCGCGTCCTCCCGCTCGCGGCCAACCACGACGCCACCCGCCTCATGGCCCTCATGCCCGCCAAGACCCCCAGCCGGGCCCTGCACCGGCTGCGCCACCGCCTCGAGGCACGGCTGCCCATCGACGTGATCACCACGCACTACCCGGACACCGACCACACCGTGCTGCTCAACGTGGCCTTCCCCCCGGCCGTCCACGCCGCCCTCAAGACCCAGGCCCAACACGCAGCCCAGACACCCGAGCGCTTCCTGGAACTGGCCGTCCGCCGCGACCTGGCCCAACACGCCGACCAGGAGACCGACCGCCTCGACCGCGCCGTACGCCGGCTCCTCGCCCACACCAACCCCGCCTACTTGCTGTCCGCCGTCGGCCAGGCGCTCACCCGACTCCCCGAAAGCCCCGCCCCATGAAACCCACCGACGAACAAACCGCAGCCGCCGACGCCTTCCATGCCGGGGACCACCTCGCCCTGCAGGCGGGCGCCGGCACCGGCAAGACCACCACCCTGGCCCTGCTCGCCCACAGCACCACCCGCCGCGGCCGCTACTTCGCCTACAACCGGGCCATCGCCCAGGACGCACGCGCACGCTTCCCTGCCACCGTCCAGTGCAAGACCGCCCACGCCCTCGCCTACGCCGCCGTCGGCCACCAATACAGCCGCCGCCTGAACGCTCCCCGCCGCCCGGCGTGGCAGACCGGCCAAGCACTCGGCCTCACCAAGAACATCCGCATCGGCGAACGCGACGTGACACAGAAAGCCCTCGCCAATGCCACCCTGCGCACCGTCACCCGCTTCTGCCACACTGCGGACGAGGCCATCACCCGCCACCACGTGCCCCGTCTACGTGGCCTGGAAGACACAGACCTCCACGCCGAACTCGTCAGCCACATCGTGCCGTTCGCTCAAAAAGCCTGGGCCGACCTGCAGCACCCCGACGACGGTTCGGTCCGATTCGACCACGACCACTACCTGAAAATGTGGGCACTCACCCGGCCTCGCATCGACGCCCACTTCCTGCTCCTGGACGAGGCACAGGACACCAACCCCGTCGTCGAACAGATCTTCCTCGCCCAGCGCGACCACACCCAGCTGGTCATGGTCGGCGACTCCGCCCAGGCCATCTACCAGTGGCGGGGCGCCAAAGACGTCATGACCGGCTTCGACGGCACCCAGCTGGCCCTGTCCCAGTCCTTCCGCTTCGGCCCCGACCTTGCCGCGGAGGCAAACCGCTGGCTGCGCCTCGCCGACGCCCCCATCCGCCTCACCGGCACCCCCACCGTGCCCACCGAACTCGGCCCCGTCACCCAGCCGGACGCCGTGCTGTGCCGCACCAACGTCGGCGCCATGGCCCAGGTCATGACCCTCATGGCGGCGGGCAAACGGGTCGCCCTGGCAGGGGGAGGAGACAGCCTCCAGGCCCTGGCTCTCGCGGCCCGCGACCTGAAAGAAGGCCGCCGCACCCATCACCCCGAACTGATCCTCTTCCCCTGCTGGGGAGACTTGCAGGACTACGCCGCACACGATCCGGCCGGCCGCGACGTGCAGCCGCTCGTCCACCTCGTCGACACCCACGGCACCGACGCCATCCTCACAGCAGTCGCCCACCTCACCCCCGAACCGCACGCCCAGGTCACCGTCTCAACCGCCCACAAGGCCAAAGGGCGCGAATGGCCCCGCGTGCTCATCGCGGACGACTTCGCGCGCGCCCACGACAACAACGCCAGCGACCAGGCAGACAACACACCACCACCTGACCCCATCGATGACGCCGAAGCCCGCCTGGCCTACGTGGCCGTCACCCGCACCCGTCAGCGCCTCGACCTGGGCGGGCTGTCCTGGATCCACGACCACCCCGACGGCACCCCGCCCCGTTAGAGACCAAGGAAGCACACCGGGCAAGTCCGTCCGCGCGCTGCTGCCAGCCGCCGGCCAGGCGGCCGGCGCGGCCCACCAGGGCGAGTGAAGCCTCCAGGCCATGAACAGCCAGCCGCTCCCCAGCACCACCCGTAGCCGCAGCCGCCCACCGCATAGTCGAGAGCACCGACACGCGCTACGCGGCACAGGCACGCCGCACCGGTGCGACTGCGCCTGCGCGAACACACCATCCTGGCGAAGATCGCTGCCAGGTTCGGGATCAGCAAGTCCACCGCCCATGCCTACACGAGCACGGTCATCCACCTGCTCGCCGAACGTTCGCCGGGTCTGCTGAAGGGGCTGCGCGAGACCGAGGCGGACTTCGTCCTGCTGGACGGCACCGTCGCCAAGTGCGACCGGGGCGGCGACGGACGGGCCGACTATTCCCACAAGCACCGCCAGCACTGCGTGAACGTGCAGGTGGTCACCGATCCGGGCGGCTGGCTGCTGTGGATCTCACCCGCACTGGCCGACCCCACTCACGACCTGAGCTCTGCCGACACCCGATGGATCATCCGCATCTGCGAGCGCCAGGGCATCCCCATCCTGGCAGACCTCGCCTACCAGGGCGGCGGCCTCTAGCTAGCTGCGGTCCTCACCCTGGAGCAGCAACGCTGAAGAAGCTCGTTGATCCATCAGACCGCCGCAAAATCACGCCAACAGAAAAGGTATCTATGCCCTGCCGAGGCGGGGTGGGGTCCGTTCGGTGACGCTGCTGATCGCGCGGGCCGACGGATCGTTCTGGCTTGGCTCTGCATCGGCCGAATGGCTGAGACGGCGACGGGACGAGTTTGACGGTTTGAGGCTCTTGGTCCTCCACCTTCAGGCGGCTTCTCCTGTGAGTCATCCTCGGAGCTGACGCAGCGCCATACCTGAGGACGACCAGGCCCGTTCCGACATCAGCTTGAGGTGGTCAGTAGTTCGGCCGATCCGGAGGGAGAGGTGCGGACCGGACGATTGAAGGACTCCCCAGCCCGGTGCGCGCCGTACGCGCGCACCGGGCTGTCCGCGCCTCGATCGGAGCACGACCTCGTGACCACCTTGCCGCCCGCTTCCCGCACTCCCACCCTGGCCGCCCACGCCACTGACCTGTCCAAGGTCTACGGGCAGGGCGATACCCAGGTGATCGCCCTCGACCGGGTCAGTGTCGGCTTCGGGCAGTCCCAGTTCACCGCGATCATGGGGCCCTCCGGATCCGGCAAGTCCACGCTGATGCACTGCGTGGCAGGGCTGGACAGCTTCTCCTCCGGCTCCGTCCGCGTCGGCGGCACCGAGCTGGGAGCCTTGACGGACAGGCAGCTCACCAGACTCCGCCGGGACAAGGTCGGTTTCATCTTCCAGGCGTTCAATCTGCTGCCGACCCTCACCGCGCTCGAGAACATCACGCTCCCGATGGACATCGCGGGCCGGGCGCCGGACAAGGAGTGGCTGGACAGCGTCATCCAGATGGTCGGCCTGTCGGGCCGGCTCACTCACCGCCCCGCCCAGCTCTCGGGCGGCCAGCAACAGCGTGTGGCCGTCGCCCGGGCGCTCGCGTCCAAGCCGGACATCGTCTTCGGGGACGAGCCGACCGGGAACCTGGACTCGCGTGCGGGTGCGGAGGTCCTGGGGTTCCTGCGTGACTCCGTACGGACGTTGGGTCAGACCGTCGTCATGGTCACCCATGACCCGGTCGCCGCCTCCTATGCGGATCGGGTCGTCTTCCTCGCGGACGGGCGGATCGTCGACGAGATGTACGAGCCCACCGCGGACGGGGTCCTCGACCTCATGAAGTCCTTCGACACCCCCAAGTTCCGTACGAGCTGAGTCGGGCTCGGCCGAACCGAGTCGAACCGACACCCGCCCCTGATCGGCTCCGTCCCCCCTCACCCCACCAGGATCACACCATCATGTTCCGCACAGCCCTGCGCAATGTCCTCGCGCACAAGGCCAGACTGCTGATGACCGTGCTCGCCGTCATGCTCGGCGTCGCATTCGTCTCCGGCACCCTGATCTTCAACGACACCCTCAGCGACGGTTACCGCGAGCAGACGGCCAAGAGTTACGCCCACGTGGACGTCGAGGCCAGGTCCTACGACCCCTCCGGCAAGGTCCCCGGCATCAGTGCGAAGGCGCTGGGTGAGATCGCCCGAATTGATGGGGTCGCTGCAGCTGCCGGGCGGGTCAACGGGATCGCCGGCGTCGCAGACAAGGACGGCGGGCTCATCGGCAGTGGCTCGTCCGGCATGGGCGCCAACTTCGCGCCGGTGATGGACGGCAAGGACCCCCTTTACGTGTTCGCCAAGGGCAGCGGACCCGCCGAGCCCGGCCAGGTCGCGCTCGACAAGAACACCGCGGAGAAGGGCGGCTACGATGTCGGCGACGCCGTGCGCGTCGCTCTCAAGGGTCCGGCGAAGACGTACAGGCTCTCCGGCATCTTCACCACCGAGGACACCTGGGTGGCCCTGGGCGACAGCCTGGTGCTCTTCGACACGCCGGTCGCTCAGCGGCTCTTCCTCCAGCCCGGCTTCTATGAGTACGTCACCGTCACCGCGGCCACGGGCACGTCGAGCGCCGAGCTTGCCGCCTCCGTCAGGAAGCTGCTTCCGGACGACGCGGAGGTCAAGACGGGTCGGCAACTTGCCGAGGAGAGGGCCAAGGGGGGTGCAGGTGACGCGTCGACGCTCAGCGCGATCCTGCTCGCGTTCGCCGGCGTCGCGCTCTTCGTCAGTGTCTTCCTGATCGCCAACACCTTCACCATGCTGGCCGCCCAGCGCACCCGCGAGCTCGCTCTGCTGCGCGCGGTCGGCGCCTCCCGTCGGCAGGTCACCCGGTCCGTACTGATCGAGGCGATGGTGGTCGGCACGGTCGCCTCCGCCGCCGGGCTCGGGCTCGGCGCCGCCATCGCTGCCGTAGCACGTTCCACGGTCGGTGTCTTCGGAGCGAAGAACCCGGACGGGGCGCTGATCATCACGTCGACGACCCTCTTGGTCGCGGTCGTCGTCGGTGTTCTGGTCACCATGGTGGCCGCCTGGCTGCCCGCGCGTCGCGCCGCGAAGATCCCGCCGGTCGCGGCGATCGGCAGCGCGCACCTGCCGGCCACCACCAGGTCCCTGGTGCTACGGAACGTGCTTGGCGCCATCATCGCGCTGCTCGGCGGAACGGTCGTCGTCGCGGGCGCCGGGGTCGGTGACTCCGAGGGCGCGGTGATCGTCGGGGCCGGTGCGTTCCTCGCGGTGATGGGTGTCCTCGTGCTGATCCCGTTGCTGTCCCGGCCCGTGATCGCGGGCGTACAGCCGTTGCTGCGGGCCGGCTTCGGGGTCTCCGGCAAGCTCGCGGGCCGGAACGCGGTACGCAGCCCGCGCCGTACCGGTGCCACCGCATCGGCGCTGGCCATCGGGCTCACGCTGGTCAGCGCTCTGACGGTGCTCGCTGCCACGCTTGGTCAGGCTGTGGACAAGGTGACCACGGACGTCGTCAAGGCCGACTACATGGTCACGGACAGCGGCGCGGGCTTGGACGACTCGGCGGTCGCCGCCTTGCGGAAGACCCCAGGCGTCAGGGCCGTGTCGCAGGAGCAACAGGCATGGATGCAGATCGACCAGAGCCAGCAGGATGTCACCAGCGTCACTCCCGCGGACTTCAACAAGGCTCTCCACCTCCCGGTTGTCTCCGGCTCGCTGGACACGCTCGCGAAGGGGCAGATCGCCGTCGCCGATGACGTCGCGCGATCCCACGGCTGGAAGGCGGGGGACACCCTGCCCGTGGAGTACGAAGACTCCAAGCGCGGCAAACTGACCGTCGGGGCCGTCTTCGAGAGCAACACCATCGTCATGCCGGTCGTCGCTTCCACGGACGTGACCGGACTGCACGCGGACAAGACGTCCATCACAAAGATCTACGTCAAGGCGGATGGCAGCACGAACAAGGACACACTCGCCGCCGTCCTCGCCGGCGACCCGGGGGTCAAGATCGGCGACCGGCAGGACATCCGCGACGAGTTCAGTGGGTACCTCGACACCCTGCTGAACGTCATGTACGGGCTGCTCGCGATCTCCTTGGTCATCGCAGTGCTGGGGGTTGTGAACACTCTCGCGATGTCCGTCTTTGAGCGGCAGCGGGAGGTGGGAATGCTGCGAGCCGTCGGGCTCGACCGGCAGGGCGTGACACGGATGATCCAGCTGGAGGCCGTGGTCATCTCCCTCTTCGGCGCGGTGATCGGACTCGGGCTCGGTGCCTTTCTGGGCTGGGCCGTCGGCGAGAGCATGAAGACGGACATCCCCGCATACGCGCTGGTGCTGCCGTGGGGCCGATTCGGGCTCTTCCTGCTACTGGCGGCGCTGGTCGGCCTGCTGGCCGCCATGTGGCCCGCCCGCAGCGCGGCAAGGCTGAACCTGCTCACCGCCATCAAGACCGAATAGGCGGAGCGGGGCGCCTCGGGACCGCAGGCATACCGTGCTTGCGGTCCCGCGCGGGTCGGCGAACTAAGCCGGCGAGGGCGGTTGCCCGGGGAAGGCCGTTTCGGCATGTACACAGACACCGGCTTTGGTCCGAGCGGCCGTGACCTTCCTCGATGTACGGGCGTATGGCCCGGCGGGCGCTCTCCCGCCGGGCCATACGGGAGTCTGTCCCGTCGTCGAGGGAGCCCGGTGCCTGAGGTTGCGGTCCAGCGGGGGAGTGGTCCGGCGTCTCGACGAACGGTGCGGCAGGCCCCGGTCGATGCTCCTAAGGCATGCCCTCGGATCACTCCGTGCGTCCCCTGGCGGGGAGGAGTGCCAGGACTTCCCAGCCGTGATCCTTGCGCGGGCCGCTGTGCAGTGTGCCGCCGAGGGCGGTGACGCGTTCGGTGAGGCCGACGATGCCGAAGCCTCCACCGCGGGCGGCGTACGGCATCGGCGTGCCTCCGCGGCCGTCGTCGCGAACCGTCACGTGCAGGTTGCCGTCGCGAAGAGCAAGGGCGACGGCGACTTCGGTCGCGTCGGCGGCGTGGCGGCGTACGTTCGTGAGGGCTTCCTGGACGACGCGGTAGGCGGCAGCCTGCACGGGATGGGGGAGGTCGCGGGGCACCGAGTTGTCGCGGCGCAGTTCCACCGTCGGACCGGTTGGACCGCCGAATCGGTCGACCAGGTCCGCGAGGGCTGTCAGGTCGTCCATCGGGCGGTTCGCGTCCGCGTCCAGGCGGGGCGTCCCCTGTGGTCCTTCGCGCAGAATGCCGACGGTCAGCCGCATGGAGTTGAGCGCTTCCGCCGCGGCATGCTCGATACCGGCCAGGACGGGGTCCAGGCGGTCGTGTTCGGTGGTGGCCATCATGCGGGCCATCTGTGTCTGGACCAGGATGCCGGTGACGTGGTGGGCGACGAAGTCGTGCAGGTCGGCCGCCATGGCGAGGCGTTCTGAGCGGCGGGTTTCTGCGACCGCGACGCCGCGCCTGAGGTCCAGGGTGCGCAGATATCCGCCAACGCCGGCGGTGATCCCGGTCATCAGGGCCAACGGCAGCATGAACAGCAGCGCGTCTTCCTTGGCGATGGCATCGTGGAAGCGCAGCGGCGCCGCGACGATCGCCCCGCCTGCGAGGACGGCGCACAGTAACGCCCACCGTGGTGGGCAGGCACGGACGCCGATCAACAACAGGCAGAGCAGCACCGCCACCTCACCGGGGCCGAGTGTCCGCATGTGCTCGGTCAGCGTGGCCACGACGGTCAAGACCAGGGAAGCGCCCGCTGGTACGGCGGCCCGCAGTTTGGGAGTGAGCCACGCGGGCCGTAGGGCGGAGGGCCAGAGGACGGCCGCGAGGCCGAGCGACAGGAGCAGGAGCACCGGCCAGAGGGTGCCGTTGGCGACGGCGATGAGCATGTCCGCGACGGCCAGCAGGACCAGCGCGGTGATGCCCACCCCACGCAGGCAGCCCAACCGTCGGGTCCGCGTCGTGTTGAGGGCGTCTGTCGCCAGCAGGAGGTTCACATCGATAACTGTAAAAGGACTGGTCAGCCGCGCCTCGGCCGGCCAGCTAGGCCGACGACACATGCAGGGACCCCATCGTCAGCGGTCCCTGCAACCTGGTAACGGCATGGTTGGAACGCCGGCCATCACCGTGAGCGGGGCGGCCGCGGCGAGGGCGACACCATGGCCGTCGTTGGGCCGACATGGTCTCCAACCGAAGGCTCATCCTCGACCCCCTCATAGAGTGCGGCGTCGAGCCCTTGTAAATCACCGACGCGATCTTCAGCCACCACCCGGACCACACCCTCAACGCGGCCCTCTGCCTCTCCGTCAGCCTCCACGATCACATGGCCGTCTACCAGGACGGCGTCTGGGAGGGCCGGGAGCCGACGGCTAACCACCTCCCCCTCCATCGATGTCCAGAGGGTGCCGCGCGCGGCGACCTAGCTTGGGCAACTGTGGTGCTCCTTGCAAGCGGTGTTGCTTGCACCGCGCGGTACCGCACAAGGTCAGCTCGTCGAAGGCCGGGCGGTCGCCGAGCAGCGAGCGTTGAATACGTCTGAAGATGTAGGCCCGTGAGCAGAGGGAATCCCGGCAGGGTGGCACTCGACTCCTCGCGTGGATGCCTGCCAGGCGGGTCGCCGACAAGGCGCGCAGGCCGCGAGCGATTGATGCCATTGGACGACGTACCTCACTCGGAAGGTCGAGTCAATGCACCAGGTCGGTCGATGCCGCTTGCCCGCTCGGCCTGCGGGAATCCGTCATCGTCAGTCTCGCGCAGAGGTAGGAGAAGCCGCGGTGCTGAGAGGTTTTGAACAGCGCGATGAGCGAGACCACAGCCAGGACGATGACAGGACCGGTCAACGAGTCGAAGTGGTTGAGGAGCAGGAAACCGCCGACGCCCGTCAGGCCGCGTACCAGTCTCGCCTTCATGCCCGGCCGGCGGCCGTCAGCGGTGGCTGCCTGCAACTTGACGATGCGCTGCCCGAGACTGGCCCCGCTGCCAGCCAGAGGGATTCCGACTGTGAGCATCAGCCACGGCACCCAGAATCCGACACGTTCGACGGTCCCGTCGAAGAGGAAATGCGAGTACGCAGAAGTACCCCCGGCGGACAGGCCCCCGTGCCATACCCACGCCATCGCCGCGCAGGCGGCGACCGTCTGCAGATAGAGGAACCCGAAGCTCATCAGGTCGCACACGGAGGCCAGCAGCCGCCTGCGCCAGGTGATCGTGCGCGGTGCTCCCGGTTCGGCGTGCATCCGCTGACCGGGCACGGCACTGAGCAACGGGGCGGCCAGCGCGCCGATCAGACCTCCCAGACCGTTCGCGATCAGGTCATCCACGTCGAACAGCCGGTACGGGCACGGGTAGATGAACCAGTCTCCGGTCAGTTGTGTCGTCTCGATCAGCAGGGACACACCCAGGCCGATGGCCGCGGTGACGGGCACTCTGCGCCTGAACATGTACCGGACGAACATGCCCAACGGTATGAAGAGCGCCACGTTCAGCAGCACTTGCGTCAGGGCTGGGTTGTGCAGCATGGCCATAGGGCCGCTGCCGGTGGCCGACTTCCCCATGTCGTGCAGAAAATTGAAGGGAATCATCTGCGGTCGGCGAACGCCGATGGCGTCACAGAAATCGGACCCCACGGGCGGGAAGGGGGCGAACACGTAAAAGAACAGAGCAAGGCCGTAGAGAGGCCCGGCGAACGCCAATGCCATGTTGCCCAGGCCCAGTTCGCCGCGTCGCCGGTACCGTACGGCGATATAGGGCACGAACAGTACGAACGCGGCCACGGACATCAACAGGGCGGCCCAGACGGCCGGCTCCACCCTTGTACTCACGAGCGGATTCCTCTCAGCGTCGCGGCCTTATGCCAGCGACGGCACACAAAAGAAGTGGGATCAGTAAGGGCCCAGCAAGCCGATGACGGCCAGTAGCGCGCAGATGCAGAAATTCAGGAACCGGTGGGACAGGAAGATGGCCACGAATTCGCGGATCGTCGCGCTCGGCCAGAAGTAGGGGGCCGTCGGCGAGCCGATGACCTGTGCCGTGACTTTCTCCTTCCGCGCGATCTGCGCGGCACGCATGACATGGAAGTTGTTGGTCACCACCAGGGCCCGGTAGTCGGACTTGCGGTCCTGCATCAGCGCTTTGCTGTATCGCAGGTTCTCCTGGGTGGTGCGGGACTTGTCCTCAATGAGGATCCGGTCGGCCGGGACGCCGGCCGCGATGAGGTAGTCGGCCATCGCACGCGCTTCGGGAAGGTCCTCGTCCGGCCCCTGGCCACCGGACATCAGAAGCATCGTCTCCGGACTCTTGGCCCGTTCGGCGTCAAATGCGACGCGTCCCCGGTCCAGTCGGCTGGCGAGCAGTGGTGGGACCCGCGAGCCTCCGATCAACCCGGAGCCGAGAACCACGATGAAATCGACAGCGCGGCGGTGCCGGATCCTGCCGTAGACGAACGAGTAGAGCAGAAAGCACACGAAGAGCAGTGACACGTAACCGAAGACGAACTCCACCGCATCCATCGGGGTGTCCAGCAGCGTCCATCGGGTGCGGTCGGCCAGCGCCTTCAGCATGACAAACATGAGGATGCCGAAGCCGGCCGCTAGCGACAGCAGATTGGCCAGGCTCCTGCCCTCATGGCGGAGCATCGTTATTCCGTTCGTGATCAGGAAGACCGCGAGCACGAAAGGCAGCAGGACGAGGAGGAAGTGGAGAGACCACACCAATATCAGGGTCGCGGTCTCGGATACTGACGCCAGCTTGTACAGCAGCCCCAAGGCCAGGAAGAGGAGTGAGAAGAACAGGTAGACGCCGTTGCGTACGAGTCGTCGGTCGTACAGGAAGCTGCAGGCGAACACCAGGAAGAAGACACCCGCGGGAGCAAAGATGATCAAGTATCGGTCCCTTGTGGGTCAGTCGAGCGGGCTGTGAGGAGTGTTCGGCCGTAGCGGGCGAGGGAGGAGCAGGGATTTGCCGACGTGAGACAGTGGCCGCGGGGGGTGTTGGGCGGCCGCCAGTGTCGACAACAGCTAGGTAGGCCCACACCACTGGGTGCCGACCGGCTGCCGGTGGCGCAGGAGATACAGGACAGCGGGCCGTGCGGACCACGCTTCGCTCGCCTCGTGGACGAGGATCGCATCGCTGGGCTTGGCTGTGCCTCGGCCGTATGGCCGATACAGCGACCGGGTGGGTTGTGTTGGCACGAGGTCGTCTGGGCGGTGAGGGGACGGCAGCGCCCACGCCAGGCCCGGTTTCCCAAGGGTCTCACCAGGGGCGTCATCCCTGGAGCTGATGCAACGGCATACCTGGGGCTTATGAAAGCGGCTCTCGCATCAGCCCCAGGTTGTGGCCTCTTCGGCTGATCCGCAGGACAAGTCGCACCCGAGCAGCAGACCCGCACCAGCCAGTGCCCGAGCAGCGACGACAGCGGCCGGTGCTGGAGCCCGACAGTAGCCAGTCCTGGGCCGAGCTTTACGAGCAGTGCGCCACCGAGGTTGATCGGTCGCCCTGACTTGTTGTGTTCTGGCCGACCGGCCCAAGCGGACTGCGCCTCAGTGGCCGACCGACATCGGCCGGTCCGAGACACACGGCCGAGACCTGCTGCGCGCCGCGCCCGAAAGGCGGACGGAGACCTCGTGACGTCTGTCAGATCCTCTGTCGTGGGCAGGCCCGGGGACCCTGTCTGGCGCCTCATCAACTGTCCTTGATGATGGTTGGCCGCAGCCCCGCACGCTGTGCGCAAGGGCCCGTGGGGAACGGTGTCAGGGCCGCTCCCCACGGGCTGCTGTAGGCCGGCTATGCGGCGGTGCTTCGGGCGACGGCCCTGCGCGTCACGTCCCGGTCGTGCGGCGTGAGGCCTTGGTGGAGCGGGTCAGGTAGACCCTCCGTTCGGTGACGTCGGCGGTGTCACCGACGACGTCCAAGCGGCTCCGCAGGGGGAGGTCGCTCGACGACGAGCCGACAGAGATCCACATTGGTCCGGAGTCCACGACCCACCTGTCGTCCAGGGACAGGTAGGCCAGGAGAGGAAGCTCCAGTGCGAACGTCACCGTTGCCTCCTCGCCTGGCTGCAGTTCGAGCTGATGGAACCCTGTGAGTTGGAGTGCCGGTCGCGCGATGCCGGGGGCGTCGTCTTCGACGTAGAGCTGGACGAGCTCCACACCCGGGCGGTCGCCCCTGTTCTCGACGGTGACGGTGACGTCGACGGTGCCGTCGGGCGTGATCGCTGTGCTGCTGAGCTTGAGGTCGGAGTAGGCGAAGTGTGTGTACGTGAGGCCGTGGCCGAACGGGTAGAGCGGTGCCGCCGTCTCGTCCACGTATCCGCCGTGCGGGTCGCCTTCGCGGCGACGGTATCCGCTGCCGAACCGCTGGGCGGCGTGGATGGGAACCTGTCCGCTGGAGCGGGGGATCGTGTAGGGCAGTCGTCCTTGCGGCTCGGCTGCGCCGGTCAGGATGTCCGCGACGGCGCGTGTGCCGAACTGCGAGCCGTAGTATCCGAGGAGGATCGCGTCGAGTTGCGGCTCGACGTCACCGAGGGCGACGGGACGGCCGGAGAAGATCACGCCGACGGTCGCCCGGCCGAGCGCGGCGACCTCGCGTACGAGCCGGCGCTGCACGTCCGGCAGCCCCACATCGGCTGTGTCCGCGCCTTCGCCCTCCGTCCGTTCGCTGAAGAACCACCGAGCCAGGCCGCCGAGTGCCAGGACCACGACGTCGGCTTCACGCGCGGCCTCGACGGCGGCCTCGATCCTCTCGGCGCCATCGGTGATGCCGCATCCTGCGGCAACGACTATGTCCGCATCAGGGAGCGCGGCGCGCAGCGCATCTGCGAGGGAGACCGCTCCGTATTGCGTCTGGGCGAACTCGTCCTCGTCCATCGCGAGAAGGTCGCCGATCTCCTGGTGCACGTAGGCGTCGTCGGGGCCGAAGGAGTCCATGTCGTCGACACCGACCATGGAGCTCGTCGCGCCGTTCTGCATTGCACGGGTGAGCGCGATGAAGGAGGGGAAGGTGTACGGCGCGAAGGCCGCGCCGATCCGGTCGGCGTGCGGCCCGATGAGGGCGATACGGGGAGAGCCGCTCAGCGGAAGCACTCCGCCGGCGTTCTTGAGCAGGGTGACCGACTCGCGCGCGAGTCGCAGGGAGAGGTCACGTCCTTCCTGAGCCACGGACATGATCTCGACCGGGTCGCTCTCCACGTACGGGTTCTCGAACAGGCCCAGCTGGAACTTGTGCGTCAGTACGCGCACCACCGACTCGTCGACGGTCGTTTCGGGGATCTCGCCGGCGCGGACGGCCTCGACGAGGCTGTCGCCGTAGCCGAACGGCTCGGGCAGCTCCACGTCGATGCCGGCCCGTAGACCCAGTACGCCGGCTTCGCGTGCGTCGCGCGCGGCGCGATGATGCGTCACGAGGTTTTCGATCGAGGACCAGTCCGACACCACGGTGCCGTCGAAGCCGAGCTCGTCGCGCAGCATCTCGCGGAAGACGCGAGGGTCGGCGGCCGCGGGCACTCCGTCCCAGTCGGCGAGCGAGTTCATCATCGATCCGAGACCGGCGAGCTGGATCGCGGCGGCGAAGGGCCGCGCGTACACCTCCCGCAGTTCGCGCGCTCCCACCGGCACGGTCGCCATGTTGAGACCGGCCTCGCTCATGGCGTACCCGAGGAAGTGCTTGCCGGTGGCGATGACGCCGTCCTGGAACGACTCGCCCTGCAGGTGGCGCACGAAGGACACGCCGAGCGCACTGACCAGGTACGGATCCTCGCCGTAGGTCTCGTGTACGCGGCCCCATCGCGCGTCGCGGGCGACGTCGAGCAGCGGGGACAGGGCGTGGTGCAGGCCCACGGATCGCATTTGCCGGCGGGTCAGGGCGGCCATCTCGCCGACTCCGGCCGCGTCCCAGGTGGCGGCGAGAGCGATAGCGGTGGGAAACGAGGTGAAGGTGGGCGCGTTCACGCCGTTGAGCGCCTCGATATGCATGATCGCCGGAATGCCCAGACGGGTCTCCTGCACGAGATGGCGCTGCACCGCGTTGTTCAGCCGGGCAAGTTCAGCCGCGTTCACCGGGAACCCGCCCATGTGCGGTTCGATGTAGCCGATGCCGTTCGCAAGCTTGGCCGCGGCGACCTCCGGGCGGATGCCCTTCGCGTCGAAGAGCACCGTCGGTATGAGCGATGTCAGCTGGGCGACCTTCTCATGCATGGTCATCCGACCGAGCAACTCGAGGGCCCGGGACCGTGCGTCGGTCATGATGTGCTCCTTCTGTATACACACGCGCGAGTGGACATCAGATCTCCAGCCCGGATCCCAGGGGAAACAGCGGGTCGGGGGTGTTCGCCGGCGCGTCAGGCGCGGACTCTCGCACGGCCTGCATCGATCGTGGCAGCTCGACGGGAAGCCTGCCCTGGGGGGCGATGCGCCCGGTGAGGGCGGCGAGCAAGGCGTCGTCCGAGACGCCGAAGGTCACCGTGAGACCGGCGAGGGCGTCGATCAGCGGCGCGAGAATGGCGGGGCGGTCCAGGGCGACATCCACGATAAGCGGGGTCTGCTGGGCGATCATGCGCAGTCGGTGCACGAGGCCGGGCGGCAGTTCGAGAGACCCCTGGTGGAAGTACGACTCCAGGAACAGGTCGTCCCGTGGCTCGAAGGGCGCGTCGATGCGCACGATGGCGAGGTCCGCCTCCTGTGGCATGGCCGCCGGAGTGACGGCCCGTGCGAGGGCCTCCGGTTCGATGCCTTCTGCGTACACTCTCGCGTCTCGAGAGAGGGGGAGCAGCGGCGAGCCGTGGACGACGGAGTTCTTGAGAACGGTGACCGATCGGGACTGCGCCTCCAAGCCGGCGCGACGGGTCTCAGCGTTACCCACGATGGCCGCGGCAGTCTCCTCGTCGACGAAGGGGTCATCGAAAAGGCCGAGCCGGAACTTGACCAGGAGGACGCGGCGCGCCGACTCGTCGATTCTGCTCTCCGCGACGACGCCGTCCCGCACGAGCTCGAGCAGCAGGTCCGTGCACTGCTCGCCGCCGAACTGGTCCGCGCCTGCGTCGAGGATCTTGACCAGGCGCCTGCGGGCGTCGAGCTCCTCGACGCCCCACGCGCGGGCAGGCAGTACCTGGTCCCCGACGGGGTTGTCGTTCACCAGTTCCCAGTCCGTGATGATCAGCCCGTCGTAGCCGAGCTTGTCGCGCAGCAGTCCGGTGAGGATCTGCTTGTTGTACCCGAACCCGACTTCCTCGATCGGTACGCCGTCGATCTCGAGCCCGACGGGCATCCCGTAGTACGGCATGATCGCGGCGGTGCCGTGTTCGATGGCGGCGGTGAACGGACGCAGGTGCTCATCGAACGCCCCGCCCGGGTAGACCTGCTCGCGGCCGTACGGGAAGTGCGCGTCCTCGCCGTCCAGCTGCGCGCCGGCACCGGGGAAGTGCTTGGTGACGCAGGCGACGCTCGTCGAGTCCAGAATGTCGCCCTGGAAGCCTTCGAGGTACGCGCGCGTGTACGCCACCACAAGATCGGTGTCAGCGCCGAAGGTCTGGAGCTGACGTGCCCACCTGGGCTCGCTGGCAAGGTCGACCTGGGGATGCAGCGCCATGCGGATTCCCACCGCGCGGTACTCGTCGCGTGCCCGTCGCGCGAACTCGCGCACCACATCCGGGTCGCGCAGCGCCGCGAGCCCGAGCCCGTCGGGCCACTGCGAGAACGGGCCCGCCGTGAACGACGCCCCGACGTTCTCCAGGAACCCGTGTCGCGGGTCGGTGGATATCGTCACCGGGATGCCGTGCGGCGTCTTCTCGGCCAGCCGCTGGATCGCGTTGTTCCATCGTGCGGCTGTCCGGGCGTCTTCGATGCGGTGCACGTTGAAGTGGTTCATCGCCCTGTCGAGGATCACCTCGCTGGTGGGCGACTTGCTGATCGCGCCGGGCTCTTCGAGGACAGTGCCCTGCGGGCCGATCTCGATGACCGTGTGGAAGAGGAGACCGACCTTCTCTTCGAGCGAGAGCCGGGACAACAGGTCCTCCGTGCGGTCCTCGGCGCTGAGCCGCGGGTCCTCGTACGGGTCCATGCGGCCGTTGCCGTTGAGGTCGCGGAATTCGATGCGGTCCGGTGCGGTCGTGTCGTGCATGGGGGGTCGGTCGGTCCTCTCAATTTCGTCTCCGGGGCCTCGGGGCGGCCTCGGCAAGGTGGGGGCTCGGACTCAGCGGCAGCGCACCATGGCGCACTCCGATCCGGTCGGGCGCTGCGGCCGCCAGCGTCACCCCTTGATGGCTCCCTGCATGACGCCGGCGACGAGCTGCTTGCCGAGAAGGACGAACAGCGCCAGCAGCGGCACCACCGACACGAGCACACCGGTCATGATCAGGGGGATGTCCTTGAAGAACCCGGATTGCAGCAGCTGCAGCGCAACGGGCAGCGTCGGGTTGGTCGTTCCGAGCACGATCGACGGCCAGAAGAAGTTGGTCCACGCCCCGATGAAAGTGAACAGTCCGAGCATCGCCAACGCGGGCCTGGCGGCCGGCAGCACAATGGATCGGAAGATCCGGAACGTCGATGCCCCGTCGATACGTGCGGCTTCGATGAGCTCATAGGGCAGCGCCGCCTGAAGGTACTGCGTCATCCAGAAAACCCCGAAGGCGGATGCGACACCAGGGATGATCACTGCCCACAGGCTCCCCGTCAGTCCCAGCTCGCGCATGACGATGAACAGCGGCACCACGCCCAGCTGCGTCGGGACCGCCATGGTGGCCACGACGAACGCGAGAAGACCTGCCCGCCCTTTGAACCGAAGCTTCGCGAAGGCGAAGCCCGCCAGCGTGGACAGGAACACGACCGCGAGCGCCGTCGTCACCGAGACGAAGACGGAATTCCAGACCGCGCGCGGCAGATCGATGTCGGACTCGAAGACGCGTACGAGGTTGTCGCCCAGATGCCCGCCCGGGATCGGCGAGGGGATCGGGTTCTGCGCGACCTCCGCCGATGTCGACGACGCAAGCAGGAGCGTGTAGTAGAGCGGGAAGATCGAAATGAGCGCGACCACGGTGAGGACGACGTAGGTCATCAATCCGGGGCGGCGCGCAGCACCGTGATCCCGCCCGCGACGGCGGCGTGCCGCCCGGGCGGCACCGCGGCCGGATGTCTGCTCGATGTACGGGATAGAGGGCCTGGTCACGTGCTGCTCCCGGGAGTGTCACCGGATGATGCGGAGGAGACGGGCGTGACAGCTGCTGCCCCGCTCATGTCTCGCCGGGCGGCGCGGCGCGCCTTTCGGGGGACGGCGACTGGATCGTCGCCGGAGGCGATGCGGCGCGACAGCCAGTTGCTGACCAGCGCGAACACGACGATCAGCAGAAAGAGCAGCCAAGCGACGGCTGCGGCACGGCCCAGCCTTTGCTGATTCCAGCCGAGCTCGTACAGGTACAGAGTGATCGTCTTCCACTGCCCCGAGCTCCCGCCGAGCCCCTGCGTGTCGTACAGCCGCGGCTCGTCGAAGATCTGCAGGCCGCCGATCGTGGACGTGATCACGACGAAGATGATCGTCGGACGTACGGACGGCACTGTGACGGAGAAGAACTGCCGCAACCGGCCCGCGCCGTCGAGGATTGCCGCTTCGTACAGGTCACGGGAGATCGCCTGCATGGCGGCCAGCAGCACGAGCGTGTTGAAGCCGGTCCACCGGAAGTTGACCATGTTGGCGATGACGACGTGCGCCGGCATGCTGTCCCGGTGCCAGCCGATCGGGTCCATTCCCAGTTGCTCAAGCAGTGCGTTGACCAGGCCGGACTGATCCGCGAACATGCGCGAGAAGATCAGCGACACGGCGACCGGGGCGATGACGTACGGCAGCAACACCCCCATCCGCCAGAAGGTCCGCGCGCGGATGTTCGCATGCAGGAGACTGGCGAGTGCGATCGCGATCGCGATCTGAGGGACCGTCGACAGCAGGAAGATACTGACAGTGTTGCCCAGTGAGTCCCAGAAGACCGGCTGATCGAGGACGAAGGTGAAGTTGTCGAGCCCGACGAAGTCGCCCTGGCCGCCGATGAGGTCCCAGTCGTGCAGCGAGACGTACGCGGTGTACAGGAGCGGGAACAGGCCGACGAGCCCGAACAGGATGAAGAACGGTGAGATGTAGGCGTACGGCGACGCCTTCATGTCCCAGCGGCCGAGACGCTGACGCCAGGAGGAGGGCAGTCGTGGAGGGGAGGCGCCTGTGCGGGTTGACGCGCTCGCTGCCGAATGGACCATGCGCCTTTCCTTCGGTGGTGACTCGGGGACGCCCGCCGTGGCGGGCCTCCCCGAGTGCGCGGACGAACCGGTCACTTCAGCGCGTCCAGCTCGTCGACGAACGTGTCCCACGACTTCTTCGGAGAGTCGGTCTTGTCGACCGAGACACGGTTGATCGCGTTGTTGAACGCCGCCGTGATCGCGAAGTAGTTGTCACCCTTGTACGGAATCGTGGTGATCGCCGACGCGCGGTTGGTGAGGATCTTCCCCACGGGCGCATCGCTGAAGAAGGGATCGGTCACCTTCTGCAACTGGTCGCTGCTCTGGGCCTCGACCTGGCTGGGGAAGTTACCCGTCGCCTTGAACGCCTTCAGCTGCTGCTCAGGGGCGGTGAGCCACTCCGCGAGCGCCTGCGCTTCCTTGGGGTGCTCCGACTGCGTCGGCACGGTGAGGTACGACCCGCCGCTGTTGACACCGCCGCCGGGGAAGACGTCGGCGATATCCCATCCCTTGACCCCGGCCGCGTTGCCCTTGATCACGCCCAGCATCCACGACGGTGCGAGCATGACCGCGAACTTGTCCTTCTGGAACGCGCTCACCCAGTCCTCGCTCCACCGCGCCAGGTGAGCCGAGAGGTTCTCGTGCGACGTCACCGTGTCGTAGATGTTCCGAAGATCCTTGTTATGGCCTGCGACGATGTCGCCGGTCTTGGGATCCTCCCAGAGCACCTTGTACTGGTCGCCCCAACTGGTCGCGACCGAGGCTGATGCGTCATAGAACGCCGGGCCCGTCTTGGCGGCCTTGAACTTCTCGCCGACGGCGAAGAAGTCGTCCCATGTCGCCTTGTCACCCCCGAACAGCTTGGCCACCGCTTCGCGATCCGATGGCAGGCCGGCCGCCTTGAACAGGTCGCTGCGGTACGCGATGGACTGCGGGCCTATGTCCGTCGCGTAGCCGAGCAGCTTGCCGTTGTTGGTGGATGCGAGCTTGGTGGTCCAGTCCTTCCAGCGGCCCGTGACCTTCGAAGAGGAGAGGTCCACGAAGTTGTCCGGGTGCTGCAAGACCTGCGGGAGCCAGCTGTTGTCGACACCGACCACATCGGCGAGCCCCGAGCCCGCGCCGAGGGCGGTCTGGAACTGTTCCTTGGCCGCATCGCTCGTGGCGAAGCGGTTGTGCTTGATCGTGATCTCGGGGTGAAGCTTCTGGTACTCCTTCAGCAGGTCGCCGTACCCCCACTCGCTGAACGTCGACACCTTGAGGGTGATCTTGCCGTCAGCGTCGCCCTTGTCGCTGGATCCGCAACCGGCAGCGAGGACGGTCAGCGAGGCCGCTGCAAGCACAGCGATGGCTCTTTGGGTGGATCGCATCTGTAGTCCTTTTGTCTCAGGCGGTGTGCCTAGATTCCGCGGCGACAAGGCGGCCGCCCTGGGCCGCTGCGCGCTCCTGCGTCATGCCCGAACCCTGTCGCCCGAAGGTCGCACAAGCCGCTGCGTCCCCAGCTGAGGTGTCGTCTCGGATGTCGCGGTGGCGGCCAGTATCACGTAACACAGTTCACGTGACAAGTATTCGCTCAGGTTTCATCGTCACGCCCGCACCCAGGCCAAGCGCGACACCACCTCGCTGTATGTTGAGGACATGGCGGAACGCACCGGGCCTCGGGGGCCCTATCGCAAGGGGCTTCAGCGCCGCCGAGAGATCATCGCCGCTGCAGCCGAGCTCTTTGCTGAATCTGGATACGCGCACTCGTCGATGCGCGAGCTCGCCAGGCGCATGCGCCTCACGCAGACAGGGGTCCTTCACCACTTCGCCGACAAGGAAGAACTCCTTGTAGAAGTACTCGGTCTGCGCGACTCGTCGGTCGCCGACTACCTGTCGGAGCTCGATGCCACCGATGTCGCGACCCGGTCGCGGGAGGTCGCGCGCCATTCCGCGGAGCACGAGGGGCTGACGTCCCTGTTCATCATCCTCTCCGCTGAGGCGATCGATCGCGACCACCCGGCGCACACCTACTTCGTCGAGCATTACCGCTTGGCGCAGACGCAGACGCTCGATCCCGGTCCCGAGACTTCCGAGCACGCCCTGGTCAGCCCGGAGGTGATCGCCACCCTGGGAATCGCTGTGCAGGATGGACTGCAGCTCCAGCGGCGATACCGGGACGACCTCGATGTCGTCGAGGCTGTCGACGCCTTCTGGCGCCTCGTAGCAGCTGCCCGGGCGCACTGGTCGCAGCACCCGGCGCCGGAAGATTCCGGCCGGGGCGACGGCGACGACTCCGACTGAATGGTGGTCGAGGCCCGCGGCGCAGGCGATGTCGGGCTGGTTTGGGGCAAGCGCACCGGTCCAGAGCTGGTGCTCGGCTGGGGGTGGGGGAGTGGTCCGAAGCGAGCGCAGCTGGCAAGGTTGGACCCGCCCCGCGGCTAGCAGGAACCGCGTCGGCTGAGGTCGGGGCGGCTAGGTCAATTCCTCCATCGCCGTGGCAGTGGCGAGTCGCGTTATTGCGCCCTTCGGTTACCTGACGAGCTGGCCAGCGATCGCGGTCGAAGGGAGCTACGGCAGGACTGCCGACGCATGCCGGAACCCTGCAAGGGAGTCGGGGTCATGTGCACGCCCGCAGCCTCCAACGCACTGAGCCAGAGAGTGTCGGCGTCGACTGGGGTCGCGCTTGCGGAGTACCTCACGCACCTCCGCCTACACGCGCTCTTCAGTGCCCCCAGGCTCCAACTAGCTGGAGCAGCACCCCTCAAGGAATGGCCGTTCGTGCCCACGGCGCTCGGTCATGCCTTTCAGGCAACGGGCTTCACGCTTCCCTGATCAGCTGTGATGCCGCCGGACGCAGCCGCAGTGTGCGGGCCTTCCGGGAGCGAGACGCCAGAGTTCGCTCAGCCCCTGTGCCGATAACAGTTCAGGTGTTAGGTTTTGGCGCGCCACGTCACCAGAGAGGCTGTTTCATGTATCGCGACTCGATCGCCCGCGGGCACCTGACGTTCCCGTCCGACTTCATCCTTGGCGCCGCGACCGCCGCTTACCAGATCGAGGGCGGCGCGGGCGAGGGCGGACGGGGGCCGTCCATCTGGGACACATTCAGTCGCACGCCGGGAAAGACTGCCCAAGGTGCAACCGGTGACGTCGCCGCGGACCACTACCATCAGGTCGAGATCGATCTCGACCTGATGGCCTCCCTCAACCTCGACACCTACCGGTTCTCCATCTCCTGGCCGCGCGTGATGCCCACGGGCGAAGGTGCAGTCAATCCAGAGGGCCTGGCGTTCTACTCCCGGCTCATCGACGGCCTGCTCTCACGCGGAATCACACCGATCGTGACGCTCAACCACTGGGATCTCCCCCAGGTACTGGAGGACCGCTATGGCGGCTGGCGGGGACGCGAGACCGCCTTTGCCTTCGAGAAGTACGCGGAGATCGTGGGCGCCGCCCTTGGAGACCGGGTCGCCATGTGGTCGACGCACAACGAGCCGTGGAACAACTCGTTCGCCGGATACGGCAGTGGGGCGTTCGCGCCCGGTGTGAAAAGCCACGCGGATGCACTCAAGGCCGCACACCATCTCAACCTTTCGCACGGGCTTGCGGTGGCAGCGCTGCGGCGAACCGTGAAGCACCCCGATGCTCAGATTTCCGTTGTGCTGAACATCTTCCGCATCGAAGCCGAGACCCCGGAGGATGCTGAGGCCGCGCGTCGCTTCGATGCCGTAGCCAACCGCGTCTTCACAGGGCCGATGCTTTGCGGGGAGTACCCAGCCGACCTTCTCGACGACACCCGTACCTTCACCGACTGGAGCTTCGTGCACCCAGGCGACGTGAAGATCTGCCATCAACCGATCGACCTGCTCGGGGTCAACTACTACGAGGTCATGCACGTACGCGCGAAGCCGGACTTCGACCCCGCTACCGAAGCCACGGGCGGTACGGCCTTTCCTGGCTCGGAACGCATCGAAATCGTTCGTCGAGGCGATCTGGAGCGAACGGCCATGGACTGGGGAATCGAGCCACGAGGGCTGGAGGACCACCTGGTCGCCCTCTCGAAGGAGTTTCCCGAGTTGCCCATCATGGTCATGGAGAACGGTGCGGCATTCGCGGATGTGGTCAGCGAATCCAACGGCCAGCGCATGGTCCTGGACCGCGACCGGACGCAGTTCCTCATCGATCACGCAACGGCGACTCACCGCGCTCGGGAGCGCGGCGCGAATGTCGTGGGATACCTCGTGTGGTCGCTGCTCGACAACTTCGAATGGGCTGAGGGGTACGGTCCTCGCTTCGGAATCATCCGCGTCGACTACGACACTCAAGAACGCATTCCGAAGCTGAGCGCGCACTGGCTCTCCGAGTTCTGTGCAACGAAGGTCGTCCCGGTCCTCGCCAATCAGTGAGGTGACCGGGCGGGTCCAGATGGACCCTGCACAACGTCGGGGCCACATGACGAAGCCGCATAACTACGATGTGCCCGACGCAGCACTGATCAGGTCAGTTCCCGCAGCCGGCGAACCCCGAGTAGCGGCCCCCGGCCGAAACCTGCTTGCGATACCGCCTGCCGCGAAACAACCCATTCTCCCAGGATCGCTGCCGCGCTCTCGGGCCATCCATCACACATGAATGTGAGGCACCATTCAATGAGAACGCACCGCATCGTTGCGGCGCTCGTAACCGTGACCATGGGACTCGCGACGGCGGCCATCCCAGTCGCCAGCGCCTCAGCCAATTCGTCCCCCACTCTCCGAGAACTAGCGGCGGGCGAGGGGATCCTCATCGGGTCCGGGGCGATCAACCCCAGCTACCTCGACGAATCTCAGTTCGGCGAGGTTCTGGCGGATCAGTTCGCCAGCCTGTCGCCCGAGAACGAGCTCAAGTGGAACTTCGTCCAACCCCAGGAAGGCAGCTTCGACTTCGCCGGCCTTGACCGGCTCGTCGGCTTCGCAGAAGACAACAACATGGTAGTCAAAGGTCACGGCCTCATCTCAGGCTGCTGCAACCCAGGCTACGTGACCGCGATCACCGACCCGGACGAACTCCGCACGGTCATGAGCACCCACTTCAACACGATCATGGACCGCTACGCCGGCAAAATGGACCGGTGGGACGTCGTGACCGAGCCGTTCTCCACATTCGGCGGAACGGGCCTAGAGAAGAACGACTTCTACAAGGTTCTCGGCGCGGACTACATCGCGGAAGCATTCCGCATCGCCCACGCCGCCGATCCCGAGGCCAAGCTGTTCCTCAACGAATCCCTGGTGGAGTTCTACCCGGAAAAGCGCCAAGAGCTCTACGATCTCGTTGCCGGCCTGGTTGCCGACGGCGTCCCCATCGACGGCGTGGGCTTCGAGATGCACGAGACCCAGGCGGGCCCCGAGCCCGGGGCCATCACACAGATGGCGAACTCCTACCACGCTCTCGGACTCGACGTCGCCATCACTGAACTCGACGTGCACACCTACGACGTCGACCAGCAGACGCAGATCTACGGGGACATCGTTGCCGAGGCACTGGCGGCGGGAATCCGGGACATCAGCTTCTGGGGCTTCACCGACAAGCACGCCTACACCTGGCTGCCCGGCGCGAAGCCGCTCATGTTCGACGAGGACTACAACCCCAAGCCGGCCTACTTCGCCGTCCGGGACGCGCTGCAGAGCTTTGTCGAGAACACTTCAGCACCGGGCGCCGGAACCCTCTCGAACACCAATCGACGGACGCACGGCCGCCACGACGGCAACTACAGCGTCACGATGAACCTCCGGCACGGGACCCGGGGCAGCTTCTACCGCCTGTACGAGAACGGCAAGCTCATCTCCGCGCGCGTGCCCGACGCGGTCAGAGGCACTTCGTCAGTCGAGACGACATTCACGGATAAGCCCAACGGCACCTACGTCTACCGGGCCGAACTGATCAACTCGAAGGGCGCCACGGCCACCAACACCACGACCGTCACCGTCTGTAGCCCAAGCCAAGCCTGACCAAGAGAAACGAGCCCCCTTCGATGAAGCCGTAGGACACCTTCGGCACCGGTGCGGCGTTCACGGCCTCCAGAGATGACCCGCGCGTGGCGGGCCTGATCCGGCTCGGCCTCCTCGGCCTGGATGTCCGACACCTGGAGCTTCCCGTCCGGCGTCACGCTGGCAGAGCTGATGGTGGCCTCGCCGCACAGTGAGACGACCCTGTCGATGCTGGCCCACACTGGCGTCGCGCTCGCCGTCCTCGTCGCATGCCTGGCTGCGGTGGACGCCTTCCCGTGCGTCCACCGCCCGGCCCGTCCGGTCATTGCGGTCGGCACGATGTCGCTGACCGCGTACGGCTTCCACGTCGTCGGCATTCGGGTTCTCGGCATCGAGGAACTGCCTGGCTCGCCCCTGCACGTGCTGCTCAGCTTCATCGCCGCCGTGACCGTGTTCGCCACGCTGTGGTCCCGCTTCTTCCGACGTGGCCCTCTGCGCTGGGGAAGGCCACCGTCCGCTGAGCACACTGCGCCCCCTGTCTCGTCCTGTCCCCTCACTCGAGCGATCGGAGCTCCACGATGCTGTCCAGCCCTCTCTCTAGCCCGAACCCCGGCCCTCGACGGCTGCTTCCTCGCGTTCTTCTGTCGGTCGCCGTCACGATGAGCGTGGTCGCCACTGGAATGGCTCTCGGCACCGCCCGTTCCGACGCCGGGACCGGTGGGGAGGAGACCCGGTCTCTCGACCAGCTGTACGCCGAGGCCAAGGCCGAGGGCGGAAAGCTCGTCGTCTACGCGGGCGGCGACTGGAAAGATCAGCAGAACGACACCAAGAACGCGTTCGAGAAGCGCTTCCCCAACATCAAGGTGGAGATGGTTGTCGACTACAGCAAGTATCACAACGCACGCATCGACAACCAACTCGCCACGGACAGCCTCGTGCCCGACGTGGTCCAGTTGCAGACGCTGCCCGACTTCGAACGCTGGAAGCGCGAGGGAGTGCTGCTTCCGTACAAGCCCGCCGGTTTCGGCAAGGTCTACAACAAGTTCAAGGACAAGGACGGCGCCTGGGTCGCCACAGACGTCCTGGCCTTCGGCGCGGCCTACAACAAGAACCTCGTGGGAACGGGCGCGCCCCGCAGCGTCCGGGACTTCGCGGACCCGCGGTGGAAGGGCCGCATCGCCTCGGCGTACCCCAACGACGACGACGCGACGCTCTACCTCTACAGCCGATACGTGAAGAAGTTCGGCTGGGCCTGGCTGGCAGCAATGGCAGGCAACACCGAGTTCCTGCGCGGCTCCGACTCCGCCGGCAACCAGATGGCGGAAGGGAAGAAGGCCATCGGCCTTGGCGGCTGGGTCACCCCCGACTCCGGGGACGACCCCGAGGCCACCACGGTCGGCATGCTTCCCCGCACGGACGACCCGTTCGTCGCCTGGGGGCAGCGCGAGTCGATTCTCAAGGACGCCCGTCATCCGGCCGCCGCCAAGCTCTTCCTCAACTGGCAGTTGTCTAAGGAGCGGCAGACCAGCGACCTCTGGTCGGTCCGCACCGACGTGGCCGCACCCGCCGGACTGAAGAAGGTCTGGCAGTACGACAACGCCGGCATCGACGGATTCCCCGTGTTCCTGCGGGACCGCGCCGCGGCCGAGCGCATCCGCCAGCAGATGACGGTGTACATCGGCGAGGTTAAGGGCGAACCGACCCCGGGCCGCCTGGGCACGCATCCAGGCAGTCCCATCCCGAGCGGAAGCGCCGACGGCCGCTGAGATCCGCCGCCCCGGATCCGCGTTTCGCCGGTCGATTCCGCTCGGCGTCCGCCGCCGCGTGACAGCCGCCCATGGCTCTTGTGTCTACTGACACCGTCTGTCACGCGGGGCGGTCTGCATCGCGTAGAGCCGATAGGGGAGTGGCGGCGGCCGGGCGTCAATGCCGTCGCGCCGGGCTACTTCGCCGCTGAGATGACCCCCGCCGCGATTCCTACGGAAAGCCTCATGACGTTCGTCCGGCAGACCAGTCCGATAGGCAGGCTGGGCTTCAGCGTGAGCTCGACGCCGGGGTCGTCTTCTCGCTGGCCCCGCCTCGTTCCACACCTCACGCTCCGGACCGTCGTTGCGCTCCACCGCGAATGCCCCTTGATGAGGCGTCAGCTCCAGCCCGGCAGCCTGTCGGAGCCGCCTCGCACAACACTCGGTGTTGAGAGGACTCCGAGACTGGCGACCGGCAGATACGCGGTCGAGCCGCCTG
Organism: Streptomyces sp. NPDC050121; assembly: GCF_044460385.1. Classification (NCBI taxonomy): domain Bacteria; kingdom Bacillati; phylum Actinomycetota; class Actinomycetes; order Kitasatosporales; family Streptomycetaceae; genus Streptomyces; species Streptomyces sp. NPDC050121. The sequence continues at coordinate 63,538 of NZ_JBITJV010000045.1, forward strand.
ACCGTCCGCCACGGTGATCGTGCTTTTCGTTCCAGCAGTCCTCGCTCCCCGCCTGGCCAGACAGGTGAGCTGCCGTCAGGCTGCAGCGATGGACATTCAGATTGTCCCAGACGACCACGACAGGGCCGCCGAGCCGCAGGTGAGCCCGGACGAGAGGGTTCCAGGTAGTCCTGCCGGGCGAACCCGCGGTGCACACCCCGGTGATTGCCCTAGAGCGTGTCTCTTTGACGGGTTTGTCAGTTGATCGGATGCCGGTTAGTGATCACTGATGCGATGTGGGACCGGATCGAGCCGCTGATGCTGGCCGATCCGGTCCGTGGACGACGGTGGGCCAACCACCGCCGCACCTTGGAGGCCATCGCGTGGAAGTACCGCACCTGCTCACCCTGGCGCGACCTGCTGGAGTAGCTCGAGCCGTTTCAGACCGTCCACAAACGCCCGATCAGGTGGGCCGTGGACGGCACATGGGAACGGGTCCTCGCGGCGGTCCTTGCAGTGGCTGATGCCGATGACGACGCGGACTGGACAGTCTCTGTCGACTCCACTGTCTGCCGGGCTCACCAGCATTCGGCCGGAGCCAGGAAAAAGGGGCGTCCGATCGATCGGAGCCTGAGGACCACGCACTCGGACGCTCTCGTGGTGGCTTGAGCAAGAAGGTCCACCCGGCCAGTGACAGCCGGGCACGGCCTCTGTCCATCCACGTCACCGCAGGCCAGGCCGGCGACGCGCCGGCCTTCGAGGCGGTCATGGCCGGAATCCGGATCCCGCGAAGAGGACCCGGCAGGCCAAGAACCCGCCCTACGTCCGTCCTTGCGGATCGCGCCTACTCCTCCCACGCAATCCGCAGGCACCTCCGCCGACGCGGCTATCCGCGCGGTCATCCCGCAGCCCTCCGACCAGATCGGCCACCGCCTGCGGCGAGACCGCGCCGGAGGCCGCCCTCCCGGCTTCGACGCCGAGACATACACAGAGCGCAATACCGTCGAGCGGTGCGTCGCCCGACTCAAGCAGTGGCGCGACCTCGCCATGCAGACGGACAAGCTCGCCATCTCCTACCAGGCCGCACTCCACCTTGCCGCCATCCTCATCTGGACCCGGCGCCCGGATGGCGTCCCGTTCGGCGGGGAATCATGTGCTCACCCGTAGGGCAACCCCGTAAAACCACCTGGGCCCCGGAACAGGACGCACTGGCAAAAGAGCCGGTAGCCCTCGGGGAACCCCCGCCCTGATCATTGTCGCTATGACGCACGGCCGGGCTTGAAGCCCACCGCGACGGCTCTGGGTTCGCGCACACGCAGCCCAAGCCGTTTCATGTGTCACTCCCCGGCGGCCCCACCCGCCCGCGCCCAGTACGGAGAGCTGTCGCAGCTCGACCGGCTACCCATCCATCCTCGAAATGGCACGCCACCCATCTGGAGAGTGCAGAAACTATGGCCGAACCGGTAAGCAATAGAGCCCGTGGGAAGTCTCCAAGCAGCCAACTGACAGTCGGACCGGACCGGTTCTGGTTCCTTGCCAATGGCACCGTCGCCAGACCTCGGACCGCCGCCGTCTTGGCGGCCCTCGTGCTGGCCCTGATCGCCACGCTGGTCGGCCCCATGGGGACGGTGCAGTCCGCGCGTGCCAACGACGGCAACCCGATGTTCCGCGTGGGGGAACACTTCGGCTACGACTACATCGAGTTCATCAACGACATCCGCCGACGTGTCAACGACGGCCACACTAGCCAGGTGCCAGGTGCTGGTAACACCTACCAGGTGCAGCACACCAACCCCAACAGCGTCTCGTCGTACCTTCAGGTCGATATCCAGATGTGGGGCAGCTCCCACTTCGTGCGCCTGCAACTGCGCCGGTCGGACCTGTACGTGCTCGGCTGGTGGGACCGCAACAACAACTATCGCTACCTGGGGAGCCGCACCGTCACACGCACCAGCGCGGAAGCCCAGCGGATGGAGGACGGTGAGAACCGCCCTCCTGACGCGGCCATCCGGGCCTCGTTCCAGGAGGACTACCCCAGCCTCGAAACCGCGGCTCACGAACGCCGCGCGAACATGCCGATCAGCCGCGACTCCATCAGCGCGGCCGCCTGGTACCTCTACGACTCCAACGACACCCAGAACATGGCACGGGGCGTACTGAGGATGATCCAGTTCGTCGCCGAAGCCACCCGATTCCGCCCCTTGCGGGACAGTATCGCCACCGTCATCGGCACAAACGGCGTCTACTCCATACCGCCGCTGTTGGCCGCGCAGGAGAACCAATGGGGCCGGCTGAGCGGTCGCTTCAACTGGCTTCTCGGTTTCCCGCAGGGCTACCGTGACCCTCACCCCCTCACCGCTTACCGGCGGGACGTCTACGGCAGCGCCGTGGCGATCGTCCTCTACACGGCGATCCAGTACGCGCAGTACGTCCTCGGGACATCCAAGGGCCGAAACTGACGTCCGGCTGATCCAACTCCCGCACACGGCGCTTGCCCATGCACCGGGGCCGACAGGCCAGTGCCTGCGTAGAGCGAGGCGCCAGCGGCCGCCGGAGGGTGCCTCCAGCCCCGGCCTCTTGGGCCTCGAGGGGCGAGAAAGCCTTGTAGCACGGCCATCCAGGCGGACAGCCACCGAAAGCTTTGAAAGGAAGACCATGCGAAGAAAGAATCCGGCCGACGCCGTGCGTCAAGCTGGTTCCGGCCCGACACGCCCGGCACGGCGGCGGTTGTCCGCCGGTCTCCTCGCCTTCGTCTCGCTGGCACTGGTCGGCGGGGGATCACTGATGGTTGCCGGGCCGGCGCAGGCGGATGTCACCGACGGCCTGGTGTTGCGCTACAAGCTGGACGAGACGTCCGGCACGGTCGCCCACGACTCCTCCGGCAACGGACGCGACGGCACCGTCAACGGCACCGTCGACTGGAAGGGCGCGTCCGGGCTGAGCTTCAATGGCAGCAACACCTACGTCAAGGTTCCCGACAACATCATGGCCGGGCTCAACTCGATCACTGTCGACTTCGACGTGTGGATCGACCCGGCCATGGGCAAGCCGTACTTTTTCTACGGCTTTGGAAACACCAGCGGCAGCAACGGCAACGGCTACCTGTTCGCCACCGGTAATGCGTTCCATGCATCGGTCTCGATGACCGACTACACCGCCAAGCAGGACATCTGGCCGTCGAACACGTCCTACCAGCTGGCGCGCGGCATGTGGAAGCGCGTGACGTACACCCAGACGGGCACCACGGGCATCCTGTACGAGAACGGCGTGGAGAAGGCCCGCAAGTCCAACCTGACGATCACCCCTGGTGCGATCGGCGGCGGAACAACGACCGCGGACTACATCGGCCGTTCCCTGTATGCGAACGACCAGTACTTCAAGGGCCGTATGCGGGACTTCCGCGTCTACGACCGGGCGCTTCCGGCCGCCGAGGTACGGGCCGTCGCGAACGAGACCGAGGAGGAGTGGGCGCAGGTCCAGGCCCTGGCCTCTCACAACCAGGCGCTTGATGTATTCCAGGACCCCACCGTCGGGCCCGTCATCATCTTCCCCTCCGACTACACGGGCGACATCGACAACCTGGAGGCTCCGCCCAACTGGACCGACGCGTACGGGAACGCACCCACTTCCTGGCCCACCCCTACAACAGCGAGGAGCCCGCAGTTCACGGTCGGCCAGATCTCCACCATCCAGGACGCTGTCATGATGGCGGTGCAGCCGGAGGACGGCAGCACCAACTACCGGCTGAACATCTTCTACGACGGTATGCACGACCAGGTAGTGGCGCAGACCGACGCCCCCTCGTCGATCACCGACCCGCTGGCCACTCAATACGCCGGCCAGCTGGTGGTCAAGAGCGACGCCGTGGCGTCCGGCAAGTGTGCGCCGCACCAGACCGCCATGGCCGAGTCACTCGGCGAGAACGCGGCTCCCGCGAGCGGCACCAACGATGTCACGACGCAGCTTCAGTGGCAGCAGGTCCAGGCTCTGGCCGACTACAACTGCGCGCTCACCGCATTCGATGACCCCAACATCGGGCCCGTCGTCATCTTCCCCTCCGACTACACCGGCGACATCAACGATCTGACGAAGCCGCCGGGCTGGACTGACCCGTACGGGCAGGTCCCGGTCAGCTGGCCGAGCCCGACCACCGCCAAAAGCCCCCAGTTCACCCTCGCCCAGATCAAGGGCATCCAGACCGCGGCCGTCGACCAGATTGCGGGCGCCAGCCATGACACCACCAACTACAGCGTGGACGTCCACTACGACGGAGCAAACGACCGCGTCGTGGTGCAGACCGACGCCCCATCGTCGGTCACCGACCCGCTGCTGACCACTTACCCAAACCGGGTCGTGATCAAGTCGGCATCGACGCCGACGGCCAGCGACGGCTAAGGACGACCAGTAATCCGGTCTGACTTCGCGACCCCGCCTCGGGCCTATTGAGGCCCCGCGCTTCTCGAGCTGCGGCATGAGGGTTCCCTTCATGCCGCAGTTCCGCGTCTCCTCGTGCTCGGCAGGTGCCGCCGCGTATGTGCCGAAGCCAATCGCTCGGCCTCGGTTCAGTCCCGACCTACAGCTCGGGAGATTCGCGGCCCGCGCCGGACGGGCCCCGATCCGGGCACGGACCTCGTAGAAGGTCCAGTGTCCGGGAGTAAATGCTCAACCGCCGATTATGCCCTGGTGCACCAGCGGACCTAGCTCAACCACGCCTGCCAGCAGTGGGACATCGTCCTGGCCGACGGATAGACCCGGACGGCGTGTCTGCATCCCTTCCGCCATCACGCGTCAGCCGGCACTCGCGATGATCCGCCGATTCCGTCGGCGGACGTCGCACGAGACCGATACCAACGGGATCCTCAACGCGCTCACTCGACCGGCCCCTGAGTCGATACCCACCAGCCCGCGACCTGGGTGCGGGTTCCGAAGCCGAGCTTCGCTCGGATGTTCCCCACGTGGAAGTCGACCGTGCGCGGCGAGAGGAACAGCCTGGTGGCGATCTGCCGGTTGCTCATGCCCTTGGCCACCAACGCGGCGATCTCCCGTTCCCGGCGCGTCAAGGGGTTGGGAGCGGGGGCCGGCACAGTCGACCCGCCCTCGGCGCCCAGGGCGTGGTCGATGGCCTGACGGGGACTGTCATAACCGCCGCCGACCGCGAGTGCCCCCTCGTACGCCTCGGGGCCCAGAGCGTGCACGATCGACTGTTTGCACCGGGTGTGGTCCTCGTCCAGCGGCGGGCCGAACGCGGAAAGGTCCGCACCCACTTCGCGCCACAGCCTGCGGGCGGAGCCGAGGAGCAGGCCCGCACGCTTGTGCTCCCCGTAGGAAGCGGTGATCCAGGCGAGTGTCTCCATCATCAGCGCGGCGCTGAGCGGCTCGTTGAAGCCCCGCTCGATCTCCAGCGCGGCCCGGACCAGCGCCAGGGCCTCAGCGCGGTCACCCTGTCTCCAGGCGTAACGGCTCAGTGTCCACATCGCATGGGCGCGTGCCCACTGCTCGCCGTGCGCCTCCGAGAAGGCGACCACCTGTCGGGCGGTCTCCGCCCCCGCCGGATTCCCCAGCTCCATCCGCACCGCGGCCAACTGGAACAATGCGAAGACCGCCGAGGCCTCTCCCTCGGCTGCCGTGTGCGCCTCGACCGCGCGCTCGAGCAACGGCACGGCCTCCGCCAACCGCCCCTGGAACGCCGTCAGTGAGCCGCGAAAGCCCACGACATGCGCACATACCACTCGATCGTCCTGCTCCTCGCCCAGTTCCCCGGCCTCGGCCAGCCACCGGTCGGCCGCCCCATGATCACCCTGCAGCAGCGCCACCCAGGATGCGGCGCACAGCGCCCGGGCGCGAGCCGGGGTGGGGTCGGGCGCGGCGGCGAGCGCCCGGTCGAGCTGCCGCCGCCCCTCGGCGAGGAAACCACCGGCGCACCAGTGGAAACGCAGTGCCGCCGCCAGCGCGAGCGTAGCCTGCGGGTCGTCGTCGTGGGCCAGCGCGGCCAGCAGGTTGGCGTGCTCGACACGCAGGCCGACCAGGGCCTTCTCCTGGCCGGGACCGTACCAGCCGTCGGCGACACGGGTGGCGAGGGCGAGGTAGAAGTCACGGTGCCGCAACAGCAGGCGCTCTTCCTCACCCGACTCGGCGAGCCGCTCCCCGCCGTACTCGCGGACGCTCTCCAAAAGCCGGTAACGGGGCACGTCCTCGGCTTCCGTGGGCAGGACGACGGACTGGGCGACCAGCCGGTCCAGGAGGTCCAGCACCTCCCGTACGGGGATGCCCTCTCCGGCGCAGATGCCTTCGACCGCGTCCAGATCGAAGCCGCCGACGAAGACCGACAGACGGTTCCACAACAGCCGCTCGGCCGGCGAGCACAGCTCGTAGCTCCACTCCATCGCCGCGCGCAGCGAGCGCTGCCGAGGGCGGGCGGTTCGACTGCCGCCAGTGAGCAGCGCGAAGCGATCCCCCAGCCGGTCCACGGCCTGTTCGACGGTGAGCGTACGCAGCCGGGACGCGGTCAACTCGATGGCCAGCGGCAAGCCGTCCAGATCGGCGCACAGCCGGGTGACCGTGTCCCAGTTGGCGTCGGTGATCCGGAAGTCCGCTCGTACGGCGCAGGCGCGGTCCCGCAGGAGTTCGACCGCTTCGTCCGGCACTTTCAGGGGCAGCACGGCGAACACGTTCTCGCCGGCGATGCCGAGCGTCTCGCGGCTCGTCGCCAGGACGCGCAGTTCGGCGCAGGCCGACAACAAAGTGTCCGTCAGCTCGGCGGCTGCCTCGACCAGGTGATCGCAGTTGTCCAGCACGATCAGTGCCCGGCGTCCGGTCAGCTGCTCCGCAAGCTGGTCGAGGGCCGGCCTGGCACCCAGGTCCGTGATCCCTGTCGCGGCGGCGGCCGTGCCCGCCACCGCCGAGGGGTCCCGCACCGGCGCCAGGTCCACCAGCCACGTCCCGTCGGGAAAGGCAGTCTTGGCCGCGGCGGCCGCTTCCAGCGCCAGCCGCGTCTTGCCCACGCCGCCCATCCCGGTGAGCGTCACCAGCCGCACCGAGCCGAGCATCCGGCAGACCTCGGCGATGTCGTGACGCCTGCCCACGAATGTGGTGAACGCCTCAGGCAGGTTGCCTGGAGACCCCGGGACGGTCACATCATCCGCCTCCCGCCAGCTGACCGGGCCCGAACGGCTTGGCGGCCGGTGTCCTGGACCTGCCTCGCAGTCTCGGTGAGTCGGTCAGGGCGGCGGGCGGCGAGGACGACGTCGGCGCCCGCCTCTGCGA
>NZ_JBITJV010000046.1:0-68275 GCF_044460385.1 Streptomyces sp. NPDC050121
TACGCGGACGACCCTCCGCCTTGCGATGCACCGCACCAGACGCCGCGGGCCCCGCCCTCCGGGCGGACGACGCTACTTTCGAAACACGCCCTAGAACGCGGCCTCGTCCAGTTCCATCACGTCCAGCTCGACGTCCGCGGCGATCTTGCGGGCCAGCGTGACGCCCGGCAGGACGTTCGCCGCGAAGAACTTCGCCGCCGCGATCTTGCCGGTGTAGAACGCCCGGTCCTTGGCCGTGGCCGTCTCCAGCTTCTCGGCGGCGACCGCGGCGCCCTTCAGCAGCAGGTAGCCGACGACCACGTCACCCGAGGCCAGCAGCAGGCGGCTGGTGTTCAGGCCCACCTTGTAGATGTTCTTGACGTCCTGCTCGGTGGCCGCGAGGTCGGTCAGCATCAGGCCGACGATGGCCTCCAGCTCGACGGCCGCCTTCGCCAGGTGCTCGCGGGCGCCCGCCAGCTCCTCGCCGCCGGTGCCGAGCGCGAGGAACTTCTTGATGTCCTCGGCGAGGGAGTTCAGTGCCGCGCCCTGGTTGCGGACGATCTTCCGGAAGAAGAAGTCCTGGCCCTGGATCGCGGTGGTGCCCTCGTACAGGGTGTCGATCTTGGCGTCGCGGATGTACTGCTCGATCGGGTACTCCTGCAGGAAGCCGGAGCCGCCGAAGGTCTGCAGCGACTGGGCGAGCTGCTCGTAGCCCTTCTCGGAGCCGTAGCCCTTGACGATCGGCAGGAGCAGGTCGTTCAGGGCCTCCAGCGCCTTGATGTCCTCGCCCGCCGCCTCCTTGACCTGGATCTCGTCCTGGACGGAGGCCGTGTAGAGCACCAGCGCGCGCATGCCCTCCGCGTACGCCTTCTGCGTCATCAGCGAGCGGCGCACGTCCGGGTGGTGGGTGATGGTGACCTTGGGCGCGGACTTGTCCATGAAGTTCGCCAGGTCGGGGCCCTGGACGCGCTCCTTGGCGTACTCCAGCGCGTTCAGGTAGCCCGTCGACAGGGTGGAGATCGCCTTCGTGCCGACCATCATGCGGGCGAACTCGATGATGCGGAACATCTGGCGGATGCCGTCGTGCTTGTCGCCGATCAGCCAGCCCTTGGCGGGGTGCTGGTCGCCGAAGGTCATCTCGCAGGTGTTGGACGCCTTGAGGCCCATCTTGTGCTCGACGTTCGTCGCGTACACGCCGTTGCGCTCGCCCAGCTCGCCGGTCTCGAAGTCGAAGAGGTACTTCGGGACGAGGAAGAGGGACAGGCCCTTGGTGCCGGGGCCGTGGCCCTCCGGGCGGGCGAGGACGTAGTGGAGGATGTTCTCCTCCATGTCGTGCTCACCGGAGGTGATGAACCGCTTCACGCCCTCGATGTGCCAGGAGCCGTCCTCCTGCTGGACCGCCTTGGTGCGGCCGGCGCCCACGTCCGAGCCGGCGTCCGGCTCGGTGAGGACCATGGTGGAGCCCCAGGTCTTCTCGACGGCGAGCTGGGCGATCTTCTTCTGTACGTCGTTGCCCTCCTCGAAGAGGATGCCGGCGAACGCGGGGCCCGAGGAGTACATCCAGACGGCCGGGTTGGCGCCCAGGATCAGCTCGGCGAAGGCCCAGATCAGGGAGCGGGGCGAGGTGGTGCCGCCGATCTCCTCGGGCAGGCCGAGCCGCCAGTACTCGGAGTTCATGAAGGCCTTGTAGCTCTTCTTGAAGGACGCGGGAACCGGCGCGGTGTTGGTCTCCGGGTCGAAGACCGGCGGGTTGCGGTCGGCGTCGGCGAAGGACTCCGCCAGCTCGTTCTCCGCGAGGCGGGTCATCTCCTCGAGGATGCTCTTCGCGGTCTCGGTGTCCATCTCCTCGAACGGGCCGGTGCCGTACAGCTTGTCGCGCCCGAGCACCTCGAAGAGGTTGAACTCGATGTCGCGGAGATTCGACTTGTAGTGCCCCATGGCGACGGCTCCGTAGAGAGATTCGGCGAGGGACTGGACCTCGCGCTAGTTCACATACCAACAAGTAGCAAGTACCTACGATGATGCTACCCGCCGGTAATAAGTCGCAACCCCTACTCGCCCAAGTGTGAGAAGGGTCTACCCCGACGTTTTCGTATCGACCGATAGTTGAATCGCCCGCCCCTTCGCCGCGCAGCCCGTCTCGGTACGCTTGCGCCCATGTACGGATACGGCCAGCCCATGGACGGCGGTGCTGCACAGCAGCAGTACGCCCCGCCGCAGCAGCAGATGCCCGGCGGCCACGGCGGGTACGGCCAGCAGCCGCCGCTCTATCCGGAGCCGTCTCCGCCGTCCCTCGCGGACGCGGTGCGGGCCTTCACCACCGGTCAGCTCGCCGCGGAGGACTTCCAGCAGGTCTTCGCGACCTCCAAGGTCTACTGCCCGCGCGGCGACAACCCCGGTTTCCTCGCCCTGCACAACACCCAGCAGCCGGTGATCCCGATGTTCACCTCCCTCAAGGAACTGCGCCGGTACGCGGGCAAGGAGTCCAAGTACTTCGTGATCACCGGCGCCGAGGTGATCGACCTGCTGCCCACCGGCTACGGCTTCGTCCTCGACATGGAGGGCGAGCACCGCATGGTGTTCGACGCCAAGGCGGTCGAGCAGATGGTGGAGTTCGCGATGCGGCGGATGTACGGCTGAGCGGTCCCTGCCCTCTGAGACCGCGGTCCCCGGCCCCCCGGGGAGACTCCGGGGCGGGTGGAATTTCCCTCTCGGGTTGTCACAGGCATGCCATAGAGTTGCCCCAGGCAGCCGCGCCCCGGACGCCACCGCTCTCACGCGGTCACGTCCGGGTGCCGCGCGGCGCTCTCATCACCCGGAGATCACCGGGTTCTCTTGTGGGGGTTCATCACTGTGCGCATGCGCAGCACCTCGGCCGCGACAGCACTCGCGGTCCTTGTCAGCTCCGCGGCCCTGAGCATCGCCGCGGCCGGCACCGCCTCGGCCGCCACGGCCGTCCTCACCTCGCCCGTCGGCCTCGTCGCGGACGGCGCGCTCCAGCGCGTCTTCGTGGGCGATCAGGCGGGCGGGCGCATCCTGGCCACCGACTACAACGGCGCCCTCGTCGATCTGAACGTCGGCTTCGGCGAGCTCAGCGACCTCGCGCTCTCGGCCGACGGCGCCACCCTCTACGCGGCGCTGCCCGAGACACACGCGATCGTGGCGCTCGACGCGGCCACTCTGACCGTCAGGTCCACCTACGCCCTCGGCGAGGGCATCCTCCCGCACGACGTCGCCTTCACGGGCGGACGCCTGTGGTTCTCGTACCGCAGCATCGGCGAGGACGACTCCTGGCACGGCAACCTGGGCTCCGTCGACCCCACAGCCACCGACCCGGCCGCCACCGTGACGTTGGGCCTGCTTCCGGAGGCGGTCACCCCGTACTACAACTCGGGGCTCCTCGACGCCGACCCGGCCGCCCCCGGTGTGCTGACCTACACCGACAGTGGGACCAGCCCCGGCGCGACCAACGTGCTCGACGTCTCGGGCGCCACCCCGCAGGTGGTCGCCAAGAGCGACGCCGGGCGCTCCTTCGCGGACGTCGACCTCGTCCCCGGTACCTCCGAGGTGCTGTGGAACGGCACACGGCGACTGTCGTACGCCGGCGGGGAGATCTCCGAGGGCACGAACCTCTCGGAGACCGGCTGGTTCGGCGACGTCTCGCCGGACGGCCTGGTCGCCCAGGTCTACGACCGCCACGTGAACGTCTACAAGCCGGGCGCCGCCACGCCGGTGCGCCGCATCGACGCGGGCGACTCGACGATGGGCGAGGTGGCCTGGGCCCCCGACTCCTCGCGGCTGTTCGCCCTGACCGGCACCACGAACAACACCTACACCCTGAAGGCGTTCACCGGCCCGGCGCTCAGCGTGCCGACCCTCACGGCCGACGCCCCCGCCTCCGCGACCCGCGCCAAGCCGCTCACGGTCACCGGAAAGATCTCAGCGAGCGTCTCGCTCCCGGCGGGCACGAAGCTCGTGGTCACCCGCACCGACCTGGAGAGTCCGTCCGGCAAGGCGCTGGCGGCCGCCACGGTCAAGGCGGACGGCACGTACTCCGTCACGGACACCCCGCCGGCCGGCGGCACGGTCACGTACAAGGTCGCCTACGCCGGCGACGCCGAGCACACCGCGGTCTCGGCCTCCGACAAGGTGGCCGTCTCCCGCGCGGCCGTGGCCCTGACCCTGAACAACAACGGCAAGGTGTTCAGCAACGGCGCCGACGTCAAGTTCACGGCGCACCTCGGGACGACCTACAAGAGCCGCAAGGTCGAGATCTGGTCGGACCCCTACGGGGGTGACGCGCCCAAGAGGCTGATCAAGACCGGCACGGTCAACTCCGCCGGCAACCTCGTCGCGACCGTCGACATGACCCGCGACACGACGGTCACCGCGGTCTTTGCGGGCGACGCCCGCTACGCCCCGAAGACCGTGAAGGTCACGGCCTACGCCCGGGTCAACGTCTCCACCGCCGTCTCCAAGCACTACAAGACGGCCAGGATCGGCTCGACGTCGTACTACTGGTTCCACAAGAACACCGCCCCGGTCATCACCACGGCCATGTCCTACTACCCGGGCCGCAAGCAGCGCCTCGAGCTGCAGGTCTACTTCCAGGGCGCCTGGTACACGACGGGCTCGGAGTACTTCGCCCTCGCTCCGAACGGGAAGTCGGCCGTGAACCTCGGCGCCCCCGGTGAGTCCGGCATCAGGGCCCGTGTGCGCTCGTCGTACGTCGACGGCGCGTCCGGCGACAGCGCGAACGCGACGACGATCGGGTCCTGGAAGTATCTGTACTTCAGCAACTGACCCACCTGAACGACGGCGGAGCCCGGAGGGAATGTCCTCCGGGCCTTCGTCGTTCTGGGTGGCAGAAAGTTCAATGCTCAACTAAACTCGGATGTACGTCGCCCTAGGAGGTCGGACATGCCCGCAGTGACCATCGACAACCCGCTGACCCTGCCCCGCATCACCGCAGCGGCGGACGCGGTGGCACGTCCCGTGCTCACCGTCACGACCGCGCCCAGCGGATTCGAGGGCGAGGGCTTCCCGGTGCGCCGCGCGTTCGCCGGGATCAACTACCGCCACCTCGACCCGTTCATCATGATGGACCAGATGGGCGAGGTGGAGTACGCGCCGGGCGAGCCGAAGGGCACGCCGTGGCATCCGCACCGCGGCTTCGAGACCGTCACCTACATCATCGACGGCATCTTCGACCACCAGGACAGCCAGGGCGGCGGCGGCACCATCACCAACGGCGACACCCAGTGGATGACGGCCGGCTCGGGCCTCCTCCACATCGAGGCGCCGCCGGAGTCGCTGGTCATGTCCGGCGGTCTCTTCCACGGCCTCCAGCTGTGGGTGAACCTGCCGGCGAAGGACAAGATGATGGCGCCGCGCTACCAGGACATTCGCGGCGGCAACGTCCAGCTGCTCACCACCCCCGACGGCGGCGCGCTCCTGCGGGTCATCGCCGGTGAACTGGACGGCCACCAGGGCCCCGGCATCACGCACACCCCGATCACGATGATCCACGCGACGGTGGCGCCGGGCGCGGAGGTCACGCTGCCGTGGCGGGAGGACTTCAACGGCCTCGCGTACGTCCTGGCGGGCAAGGGCTCGGTCGGTGCCGAGCGCCGTCCGATCCGCCTGGGCCAGACTGCGGTCTTCGGCGCCGGCGGTTCGCTGACCGTCCGCGCGGACGAGAAGCAGGACTCCCACACCCCGGACCTGGAGGTCGTGCTCCTTGGCGGCCAGCCGATCCGTGAGCCGATGGCCCACTACGGCCCGTTCGTGATGAACACCAAGGACGAGCTTCAGCAGGCGTTCGAGGACTTCCAGAAGGGCCGACTGGGCACGATCCCGGCGGTGCACGGAATGACGGAGGGCGGCCCGCAGACCGCCTGAGTTCCGATAGCTTACGAGCAGGCCCGAAGCCGCAACTCCGTTTTGCGACTTCGGGCCTGTCTTGTATCGGTGCTACCGGGTTACGGCAGCACGTAGAACGCCGCGCCGTCCGGAGCGCGGCCCACCTAGTCGGCGCCGCCGTGCAGCAATGCCGGGGCCAGGTGGGCGGCCACTGTGTGGATGTCCTCGGTGACGACGAGGTTCCTGGTCTTCCAGTTGGTCAGGAGCTGCTCGTCCGTCCGGATGCTGCGCTGTTCGTACCCGCGCGCCTGTCGCCGTGAACACGAAGTCGCTGATGTCGATCGCGTCCTGCTGGTGTGCCGCCGACCGGTTCGGCGAGCAACAGGTGTCCACAGCAAGGATGTTCACCCAATAGGGGTGAGGGTGTTGAATCTTCGCCAAGGTGACGAACCGTCACCCATGCGGGTGTTCCCCGCAGGACAGCTCGCTGCCCCCGTGATCCGCTGGAGCCGTGCACCTGCTCCCCGTCCCCGTTCGCAGGCTGGCCGCCTGGTGTGCCGTCGTCCTGCTTGTTTCCGGCGTCGGGTACGTGGGGATTCGGCTCTGTTCGGAATTGCGGGCAGCCGTCACGCCCGTGTTGCTCGCGTTGCTCGGGACCGCACTGCTCGGGCCGTTGTATCGGCAGCTGGTCAAGGCGGGGGTGCCTCGGGCTGTGGCGGCCGGGCTCACCTGTGTCGCCGTGGCCGGTGTGGTGGGCGGGGCTGTCTATATCGTCGTCGCGGCCCTGGTCGACACGGGGGATCAGATCGTCGCCTCGTTGAAGGAGGCGGGGCAGGATCTCGCCGGGCGGTTCGGTGCTGCCGGGACCTCGCTCGACGATCTCGCCTCCAACGCCAAGGAGTTGCTGACCAAGTTCGGCGGGACGGCCGCGTCCAATGTCGTCAGCGGGGTGAGCGTCGTCGGGGAGAGCATCGCCCTTGCTGTGCTTGCCCTGTTCCTCGTCTTCTTCTTTCTGCGGGACTCGCATCGGTTCGTCGGCGTGCTGCGTTCCGTCGCCCCCGGGGGGAGTGCCGACATCCTGGAGGCCATCGCCCGGCGGGCCTTCCGGGCCGTCGAGGGGTTCATGCGGGGAACCACCTTCATCGCCTTCATCGACGCCGTGTGCATCACCGTCGGGCTGCTCGTCCTCGATGTGCCAGGTGCCGTCGGGCTCGGCGCGCTTGTCTTCGTCGGCGCCTACATCCCCTATCTCGGCGCCTTCATCTCGGGTGCCGTCGCCGTGCTGGTCGCGCTCGCCGACCGGGGGTTCGTCATCGCCCTGTGGGCGCTCGGAGTGGTGCTCGCCGTGCAGGTGCTGGAGGGGCATGTGCTGCAGCCGGTGATCCAGAGCCGGACCGTGCAGATGCACCCGGCGGTGGTGATGGTCGCCATCACCGCCGGGGCCTCGGTGGCAGGCGTGTTGGGCATGCTCCTCGCCGTGCCGGTCACGGCCGCCGCCTTCGGGGTGGCGTACGAGCTGCGTGAGCGTTACGGCCAGCCCGGTCAGCCCGGTCAGCCCGGTCAGCCCGGTCAGCCCGGTCAGCCCGGTCAGCCCGGTCGGCCTGAATCCCCTGAGTCGCCGGGCTCGTAGATTTCGAACCAGATGCTCTTGCCCTCGCCCCTCGGCGCCACGCCCCATGTGTCCGCGAGCAGTTCGATGAGGACCAGGCCGCGGCCCGAGGAGGCCAGTTCGCCGGGGCGGCGCTTGTGGGGGAGGTCGTCGCTGGTGTCGGTGACCTCGATGCGGAGCCGACGCTCGCCCGCCGCGCCGGTGACCTCGGCGACGAGCAGCGCGTCGGCGTCGGTGTGGACGAGGACGTTGGTCAGGGTCTCGGAGACGAGCAGGACCGCCGTGTCGACCTGGTCCGCGCAGGTCCAGTCGTGCAGCAGCTCGCGCAGTTGCTGCCGGGCCACGGCGATCTGCTCGGGCTCGGCCTGCGCGACCGTCAGCATCGAGCGGCGTACAGGCCGCCGAACCGGGACCGAAGCAGCCGATGAACCCGGGCCGCTGCCGTCCTCGCCCTGGCGGCACAGGAGCAGGAGGGCGATGTCGTCCTCGCGGCGGTCCGCCAGGGGGCCCGTGGTGTGGTGGGAGGAGGGTCCGTGCACCGCCTGGACCAGGGCGTCGGCCAGCTCCTCCAGATCCCCCTCGTGCGCCTCCAGGGTCTTGCGGATGCGCCGCCAGCCCGTGTCGAGGTCGTGGCCGCCCGTTTCCAGCAGGCCGTCGGTGCACAGCATCAGCGCCTCGCCGGGTTCCAGGGCGAGCCGGGTGGTGGGGTAGTCGGCGTCCGGGTCGATGCCGAGCGGGAGTCCGCCGGCCGTGGCGTGGACCAGGACCGTGCCGTCGGCCATCCGGATCGCCGGGTCCAGATGGCCGGCCCGCGCCGCCTCCAGGACCCCCGTCTCCGGGTCCACCTCGATGTACAGGCAGGTCGCGAAGCGCAGACCGGCACCGTCCTCGCCGTCCTCGCCGTTCTCGCCGTTCTCGCGGTCCGCGGCGTGGTTGATGCCGTGGAAGAAGCCGGAGGCGCGGGAGAGGACGGCATCGGGGCGGTGCCCCTCGGACGCGTACGCCCGCAGCGCGATCCGCAGCTGGCCCATGAGGCCCGCCGCGCGGACATCGTGACCCTGCACGTCCCCTATGACCAGCGCGAATCTGCCTCCTCCGGAGGGGGTGCCGCCGGGCAGCGGGATCATGTCGTACCAGTCGCCGCCGACCTGGAGGCCGCCGCCGGTCGGTATGTAGCGGGCGGCGAGGGTCATGCCCGGTATCTCGGGGCCGAGGGTCGGGAGCATGGAGCGTTGCAGGCCGTCGGTCAGCTCGCGCTGGGTCTCCGCCGCGCCCGCGCGGGTCAGCGCCTGGGCGAGCATCCGCGCGACCGTCGTGAGCACGGACCGCTCGTCCGGGGTGAACGCCACCGGGTAGGTGAAGCCGGCCATCCAGGCGCCCATCGTGCGGCCCGCCACCGTCAGCGGCAGGAACGCCCACGACTGGCGGCCGAAGTGGGAGGCCAGCGGCCAGGTGAGCGGGTAGCGCTCCTTGTACCGCTCGGGGGAGGACAGATACACGGCCCGGCCGGTGCGCACGACCTCGGCGGCCGGATAGTCCGTATGGATGGACATCTGGGCGAAGGGATCCTCGTCGCCGGGCTGCTGCCCGTGGTGGCCGATGATCGTCAGCCGGTCGCCCGTGACGCCGAAGACGGCCAGCCCGTCCGGTGAGAAGCCCGGCATCGACAGGCCCGCCGCGACCCTGAGGACCTCCTCCGTGGACCGTGCCTCCGCCAGCGCCCGGCCCGCGTCCAACAGGAACGCCTCCCGCGCCCGCCGCCAGTCACCGGTGACGGCGGTACGCCCGGCGGGGGTGCCCGGGCGGGGCTCGGTGACCTCCTGGAGGGTGCCGATCAGCTCGTACGCCTTCTTCGCCTTGTCGAAGGACGGCTTGGACCGGCTGCGAACGACCCGGACGACCCGCCCCCGGTCGTCCATGATCCGGATGCGTACCTCGGCGAGGGTGCCCTCGGCGACGGCGAGCGGGATCACTCCGGTGATCTCGTTCCAGTCCACGGGGTGCAGCCGGGCCCGGGTCTGGGCTTCGGTGAGGACCGTCTCCTCGGCGGGCAGCCCGAGCAGCCGGGCTGCCTCGGCATCGACCGTGACCAGTCCGGTGGCGGTGCTCCAGTGCCACAGGCCGGTCGCGAGGGAGGCCAGGACCTCCCCCACGGCGGGCAGAGGCTCGCCAGTGCGCATTGCCCCACTTTAAGAACATGCGATCGACAAGTGCCACTGATCGCCGCAACGGTATTGAGGGGAGGTGATCAGTGACTGCCCGGTACCCTGGGGGTTGTTTCACGTGAAACCTGCCCTGTTAGCGTGCTCTGTTTCACGTGAAACGTGCCCCCGATCCGCGAAGACTGGATGAACGACGATGCATCGGTACAGGTCCCACACCTGCGGCGAGCTCCGCGCCTCTGACGTCGGCACCGACGTCCGGCTGAGCGGCTGGCTGCACAATCGGCGCGACCTGGGCGGCATCCTCTTCATCGATCTGCGCGACCACTACGGCATCACGCAGCTCGTGGCCCGTCCGGGCACGCCCGCGTACGAGGCTCTCGACAAGCTGACCAAGGAGTCGACGGTCCGCGTCGACGGCAAGGTCGTCTCGCGCGGTACGGAGAACGTCAACGCGGACCTGCCGACCGGCGAGGTCGAGGTCGAGGTCGGCGAGGTCGAGCTGCTGGGCGCCGCCGCCCCGCTGCCGTTCACGATCAACACCGAGGACGGGGTCAACGAGGAGCGGCGTCTGGAGTACCGCTTCCTGGACCTGCGCCGTGAGCGCATGCACCGCAACATCATGCTGCGGACGGCGGTCATCTCGGCCATCCGGCACAAGATGACGGCGCTGGGCTTCAACGAGATGGCGACGCCGATCCTGTCCGCGACCTCCCCCGAGGGAGCCCGCGACTTCGTCGTCCCGTCGCGCCTGAACCCGGGCAAGTTCTACGCCCTCCCCCAGGCTCCGCAGCAGTTCAAGCAGCTGCTGATGATCTCGGGCTTCGACCGCTACTTCCAGATCGCCCCCTGTTTCCGTGACGAGGACGCGCGTGCGGACCGTTCGCCGGGCGAGTTCTACCAGCTCGACGTCGAGATGAGCTTCGTCGAGCAGGAGGACGTCTTCCAGCCGATCGAGAAGCTCATGACGGAGCTGTTCGAGGAGTTCGGCAACGGCCGTCACGTCACCTCGCCCTTCCCGCGGATCCCGTTCCGCGAGTCGATGCTGAAGTACGGCTCCGACAAGCCGGACCTGCGCGCCCAGCTGGAACTGGCCGACATCACCGACGTCTTCGAGGGCTCGGAGTTCAAGGCCTTCGCCGGCAAGCACGTGCGCGCGCTGCCCGTGCCGGACGTCTCCGCGCAGCCCCGGAAGTTCTTCGACCAGCTCGGTGACTTCGCGGTATCGCAGGGCGCGAAGGGCCTGGCCTGGGTGCGCGTCGCCGAGGACGGCTCGCTGACCGGCCCGATCGCGAAGTTCCTGACCGAGGAGAACGTCGCCGAGCTGACCAAGCGCCTGTCGCTGGCCGCCGGTCACGCGGTGTTCTTCGGCGCGGGCGAGTTCGACGAGGTCTCGAAGATCATGGGCGCGGTGCGGGTCGAGGCCGCCAAGCGCGCCGGACACTTCGAAGAGGGCGTCTTCCGCTTCTGCTGGATCGTCGACTTCCCGATGTACGAGAAGGACGAGGAGACCGGCGCGATCGACTTCTCGCACAACCCGTTCTCGATGCCGCAGGGCGGCCTGGAGGCCCTGGAGACCCAGGACCCGCTGGACATCCTGGGCTGGCAGTACGACATCGTCTGCAACGGCGTCGAGCTGTCCTCCGGCGCGATCCGGAACCACGAGCCGGAGATCATGCTGAAGGCGTTCGAGATCGCGGGCTACGACCGGGAGACCGTCGAGGAGAAGTTCGCCGGCATGCTGCGCGCCTTCCGCTTCGGCGCCCCGCCGCACGGCGGCATCGCGCCGGGCGTCGACCGCATCGTCATGCTCCTCGCGGACGAGCCGAACATCCGCGAGACGATCTCCTTCCCGCTCAACGGCAACGCCCAGGACCTGATGATGGGCGCGCCGACGGAGCTGGAGGAGGCCCGGCTGAGGGAGCTGCACCTGTCGGTGCGCAAGCCGCAGCCGAAGTAGCGGGCAAGCAGTCGCCGCGTAGCTGAAGCTGAATGGGAAAGTGGCCCGGAACCGACGTCGGTTCCGGGCCACTTTCCCATTCCCCGGCAACTGCGTGGGCGGGGGCGGACGAGGCGGCGGGCCGTTCGCTGACCCACGCGGCGGAGTGCCACCGGGAGGCCCGGACGCGGCTGGCCGCGGCACACACGGCGGCGGAGTACACACAGGTCACGCGGCTGGCGAAGGAGGGCCTCGAGCACCTTCGGGCGGCGCGGGCGGCGCTGGGGACGGAGCCGGGGACGGAGCCGGGGACGGTGGGGGTGTTTGCGGTGACGACAGGCCCTAATGCCGGGAGCCTGACTCCGACAAGGTGAACATCCGCGCCCTCGACCGTACCGGCCCGCTCGAGCCAGTCGTCGAGGAGTCCGATTTCCGTGCAGGAAGTGATGCGCACACCTGCGGGCTCCATCACCATGGGTGTCGAGCCCGACGCGACGCATGACGGCACCTCGGACACGGCCGGCTGAACCCGGCTCGGCCGGCGAGGGGGCGTCTCACTCGTCCGGTGACGCCCCCTCCTCCAGCAGGCGTTCCGCGATGTCCGTCGACCAGGACTGGGCCCACGCCCGCAGCTCGGCGATGTCGGGTTCCGTCAGGCCGTACTCCGTGAACGCGGTGTCCGGGTAGTGGTCGGTGCCCTCCAGCCGGGTCTGGAAGGTGGGCAGGTCGAAGTCGTCGCGGGCATGGCGGCGGGCCAGTTCTTCCAGGTCGGGGTGGGTGAAGCGGGCGGCCGCGGCCCGCGCGTCGATCAGGTCGACGGCCAGCCCGCGGTCGTACAGCGCCCGGATCTTCGTGCCCACCGCGTCCTGGAGGCTGAGCGTGGGCCCGTACGACGTCGGGACGGGCGGGCTCCAAAAGGTTTCCTTGTGCAGGGCCAGATGGAGGATCGTGTCGCCGGTACCGTCCCGTACGGTCAGGTGTGCGAACAGTAGGTCCGTGTCCTGGAGTGTCGCCTCGTGACGGCCCCCGGAGGTGAGTGCGGCGCTCAGCGTCTCGGCGAGTCGGGGCATCGGCTCCGCGCTCTCCGTTGCCAAGTCCACGTTGCCGTGCGGGCGTTGGAGCAGCCCGTGCGCCTGGAGGGCGTAACCGCCGGCCAGCGCCCACGAGGCCGTGGGCGTGGCCGCGTCGAAAACCTCGGCGAGGAGCCGCAGATGGGGTTGGAGAAGGTCCACCCCGTAGTCGTAGCAGCCCTCGGAGGTGTTACTTCGCCACGAACTGCGTCAGGATCGCCTGCACCTCGTAGATGTCCACGCCCTTCGTGAACGTCTTCTCGATCGGCACGGACGAGCCGGATACCCAGATCTTCAGCTCCGCGTCCAGATCGAACGTGCCTGCGGTCTCCACCGCGAAGTGAGTGATGCTGCGGTACGGAATGGAGTGGTACTCCGTCTTCTTGCCGGTGATCCCCTGCTTGTCGACCAGGATCAGCCGCCGGTCCGTGAACATGATGGTGTCGCGGATCAGCAGGTAGGCGGCCTGTACGTGCTCGCCCTGGCCCAGCAGACGCGCGTAGTCCTGCTGCGCCTGACCGGCGTCGATCGGATGCGCGTTCCCGAAGAGCGCCATGGACGGTCCCCCCAATTTCGGCCCCATGGACGGCGTTTGCCCCCCTCGCGGCACCTTAAGGGGCAGGTGGGGGAATCATGAAGACGTTTGTTCGGGTGACGGACAGGGCGGGAGAAAAAATCCTCGACGAGCGGCAACTCGCCACACGACGGCGACCACTGACAGGACGTAAACCCGCTCCTTCCCGTAAGGATCCCCCGTGGCAGCTCCCTCCCACCGCCGGTCCCTCCGCTCGCGCCGCACCCTCGTCGTCTCCGCCGCCGTCGTGGCCGCGGGCGTCGGCGCGGGCGTCGTCGTGATGAACGCCAACGCCGGGACCGTCGACCTGTACCACCAGACGCTCGCCGCCAAGGACGGCTGGGCTTCCTCCGGCACGGGCACGACCGGTGGCTCCAAGGCCGACGCCGCGCACACCTTCACCGTCTCCACCCGCGCCCAGCTGGTGAAGGCGCTGGGTTCGGTGTCCGACACCGCACCCCGGATCATCAAGATCAAGGGAACGATCGACGCCAACACCGACGACGCCGGCAAGAAGCTGACCTGTGCGAGCTACGCGGCAGGAACCGGCTACTCCCTCGCCTCGTACCTCAAGGCGTACGACCCCGCCACCTACGGCCGGTCGAAGCTGCCCTCCGGAACCCAGGAGAAGGCCCGCGCCGCCGCGCAGACCAAGCAGGCGAAGAACGTCGTCTTCAAGGTTCCCGCCAACACGACGGTCGTCGGCGTCCCCGGCACCAAGGCCGGCATCTCCGGCGGCACGCTCCAGATCCAGAACGTGGACAACGTCATCGTCCGCAACCTGAACTTCTCCGCCACCGAGGACTGCTTCCCGCAGTGGGACCCGACCGACGGCGACAAGGGCAACTGGAACTCCAACTACGACTCCGTCACCCTGCGCGGCGCGACCCACGTGTGGGCCGACCACAACACGTTCACCGACGCCGCCCACTTCGACAGCGTCAACCCGAAGTACTACGGCCGCGAGTACCAGATCCACGACGGCGCGCTCGACATCACCAAGAGCTCCGACCTGGTGACGGTGTCCCGCAACCAGTTCACCAACCACGACAAGACGATGCTCATCGGCAGCAGCGACAGCGAGCCCGCCGGCAAGCTGCGCGTCTCCATCCACCACAACATCTGGAAGGGCATCGTCCAGCGCGCCCCGCTGGCCCGCGTCGGCCAGGTCCACATCTACAACAACTTCTACGACGTCACGACCCTCAACGGCTACGCGACGCAGTACAGCATCAACTCCCGCGCCAAGGCCCAGGTCGTCGCGGAGGACAACTACTGGAAGCTGCCGACGGGCGGCAAGGTCGCCAAGCTGCTCAGCGGCGACGGCACCGGCGCGGTCAAGGGCGGCGGCAACCTCGTCAACGGCACGGTCACGGACGTCGTCGCCGCGTACAACGCCGCCTCGTCCAAGGACCTGAAGACGACCGTCAACTGGACGCCGACCCTGACAGCGGGCCTGGAGACCTCGGCCAAGAACCTGCCGACGTCGCTGGCGACGACGACGGGCGCGGGCGTGCTGTCCTAAGGGTTCGAAGGGAGGGGCCCGTACGTACGCGGGCCCCTCACCCCTGTTCATGGCAGAACGGCGTCCGTCCAGTCGGCGGAACGCCGGTCGACGCCTTCAAGGTGCGCTGCGGTGAGGTCGGCCTCGGTGAAATTCGTGCCCGTGACGATCGCCGCCGGATGGGTGTCGTCCTTCCCGAGGTCGGCACCTGTCAAAGACGCGCTCGTCAGGTCCGCCCGCGACAGGTTCGCGCCGGCCAGCTCGGCCCCGTCGAACTGGGTGATGGCTCCGTTGTCCGCAGGCATCGCCTGCGCGCCGGTCAGGTCGGCGCCGGTCAGTTGCGCGCCCATGAACTGTGCGCCGTCCAGCCAGGCGCCGGTGAGGTCGGTCTCGGTGAACTGAGCGTTGAGGAACGTGGCGGAACTCAACATGGCCCCCTCCATCCTGGCCTTGTCGAACCAGACGGTGTCGAAGACGCCTTCGCGCAGATCGGCCCGGCTCAGATCGGCGTCTCGCATGTCCGCATTCGTGAAGTCCAGACTGGAGAGGTCGGCGCCCACCAGGAAGGTTTCGCGCAGGTTGATGTAGGACTCCCCGTCCACCACCTGTGTGCGCGACCCCAGCACCTCGAGGGCGGCCGCCACGTCCTCGGTAGGACGGGTCTTCGGGTCCTTGCGCAGCCGGTCCGCGGTCTTCTGGGCGGGCATCTTCGCGTGCTGCCTGACGTAGGCGCCCAATATCTTGACGATCGCGGGCTGTTCGCTCGGCGAATCCCGCATGATGCGCTGCAGGGCGTAGATGCTGCTGATCCTGACATCGATCGAGTCGTCTCCCAGACTGTCCACGGTGTCGCTGTAGGTGGTGGCCACCTGCTCGCGCCTCGTGAGACCGAGGGTCTCGTCGGCCTGGGTGATCGTCACGGCGGTGAAGACGAGCGCCAGCACGGCCGGAATCGTCGGCATCGCCGTGGCGACCCACATGTAGCGCTGCCAGCGGGTCGTCTCGCCGCCGGGGGCGGCCGCCGACGCGGGCGCCGGGCCCGGCCCGGGCGGGGGCGTGGGCGCGGGGAGGAGTTGGGCGGGTTCCAGCAGGACGAACCACCGGCCGGCGTGCAGCCGGTCCTGAACGGTGGCCAGCAGACCGGTGAGCGCAGACAGCGCCGAGGTCCCATCGCGCAGGACCTGCCCCGACGCCTCCGCCAGGGTCGCGGCCACGCGCCCGGTGTGCGCCTCCAGTTCGGCCCGCCGGTCCCCGTCGATGGGCAGACCGTCCTGGGCGAAGTCCCTGAGCGCGGCGCGGAGTTCGGCCACGCGCAGATCGAGGACGGTCGCTGCCGGGGGCGTCACCGTCGCCCGCAGTACGTCGCGGCAGGCGGTCAGCGCGTCCAGGCAGGCCAACAGGGGCGGCTCCTGCCGTGCCCAAAGGGCGAAACTCCGCAGCGCCGCCCGCCGTAGGCGCCACGCCGCGACGGGCAGCGCCAGGGCGAACCCGAAGAGCGGCCCCTCCTCGACGCCGTTCCACCAGGGCCCGGCCTCCGCCTCGCAGCCGGTCAGCAGGGACCAGGAGGCGCAGTCCTCGCTGCTCTGGTCGTACCAGCCGTCCCCGCCGAGAAGCTGGTCCAAGGAGGAGTGGACGTCCGGCAGTTCCATGATCGGACCGTCGTAGAAGTACTGGCCGACGATCAGCCAGGCCCCGAGCAGGGAGCCGCACAGGGCGAGGGCGACCGGCGCCGCCAGGCTCCACACCCTGCGGCCCGCCGCCAGCACGAGTGCCGATCGGTCCGCCTCCATCAGAGGGCGCAGCAGCCGGTCGGACGGTGGCGCGGCGGGCACCCCCAGATAGCGGCGCACCGTCAGAGCGCCGCGTAGCCGGCGACGGAGGTCCTGTGTGTGCGGCCGGACGGCCGGGCGCGGCACGAGCGCCATCCGGCGTCCCGTGTGCCGGTGCGGATCACGGAAGGCGGCCGCCCTCGCGACCAGCCGCCATACCCCCATCGTCATGGCGTACGCCACCGTCGCACCCAGGAAGGCGCGTATCCAGTCAGCCCAGGACGTCAAGTCCACCGCGTTCGCCCGCCCCCCGACTACTGCCTCGAACAAGTGCCAGGTGGAGTATGCCCATGGCGTGCGCCGTGAGGCCCGGGTTCTCCGACAGGCACCCGCCCGTCAGGTGTCGTACGTGCCGTCCCACGGTTCGGCGAAGGCGAGGCGGTCCGGGTAGAGCTCCGCCCAGTGCTCGCCCTCGTCCTCGTCCTTCCTGATCACCAGGCCGAACAGGACGTTCTCGTAGGTGAGTTGGAAGGGGCGGATCGCGATGTCCGTGTAGGAGCGGCGGGGCAGGCTGCGCAGCAGCGTCGCCAGACGGACGCGGGCCCGGGTGAGGACGGAGTCCTCGCCGTGCGGGGCGCGCTGCTGCGCCGCCCAGGTGCCGGCGCACCAGATGTCCGAGTCGCGGTAGTAGCCGTCGGCGTCGAAGGTGTGCAGCACGGTGTAGAGGCGTTTGTGCTCTTCCCAGCCGTCGTCGAGGCGGAAACCCTGGGGGAAGGCGTATGTGACCGACGCGAGGAACTGGCCGTCCGCGTACCGTCCGATGGACTCGGTGCGGTGCTTCGGCTGGTAGGCGATCGGAATGACCTCGGGGACCTCCATGGCGGAAACCATACGGCTTGGCGAATACATGCCGAAGCGGGGGGAAGCCCTTCGCGTTTTCCTCTACATCTTCTCCTTTATGCGCGCCGCGCCTGCGGGGCCGGCGCGGCGCGCACGAGGAGGAATCATCGCCCGAGTCGTCGTCAGCCCTCGGTGCCGCCGAAGCGCTCCTTGTACGCCTGAAGGTCCTCGTCCGTGAGCTTGGCGAAGAGGACCGGCGGGACGGTGAAGGGGGTGCCGGCGGGGACGGAGGCGAGGGCCTTCGCCTCGTCCGACGTGACCCAGGTCGCGGTGTCGTCGGGCAGCGAGAACGCCTCGCGCACGGTCTTCGCCGTCGACGGGATGAAGGGCTCCGAGACCACCGCGTAGAGGTGGATCAGGTTCATCGCCGTGCGCAGGGTGAGGGCCGCGCCGTCCTTGTCCGTCTTGATCTCCAGCCAGGGGGCCTTCTCCTCCAGGTAGGAGTTGCCCGCGGACCACAGCGCGCGCAGCGCGGCGGCCGCCTTGCGGAACTGGAGCGCCTCCATCTGCGACTCGTACTCGGCCAGCAGCTCCGCGATCTGCTCCCCGAGCTTCGTCTCCGCCTCGCCGGGCGCGCTGCCCGCCGGGACCTCCTCGCCGAAGCGCTTCTTGGAGAAGGACAGGACGCGGTTGACGAAGTTGCCGAGGGTGTCGGCGAGGTCCTTGTTGACCGTGGCGGTGAAGTGTTCCCAGGTGAAGGACGAGTCGTCCGACTCGGGGGCGTTGGCGATCAGGAAGTAGCGCCAGTAGTCGGCCGGGAGGATGTCCAGGGCCTGGTCGGTGAAGACGCCGCGCTTCTGGGACGTGGAGAACTTGCCGCCGTAGTACGTCAGCCAGTTGAAGGCCTTGACGTAGTCGACCTTCTTCCACGGCTCGCGCACGCCGAGCTCGGTGGCCGGGAACATCACCGTGTGGAACGGGACGTTGTCCTTCGCCATGAACTCCGTGTAGCGGATGGGGTTCTCGCCGGAGTCCGCCTCGTACCACCAGGACTTCCAGTCGCGGCCTGCCGGGTCGAGGTCCGACCACTCCTTCGTCGCGCCGATGTACTCGATCGGGGCGTCGAACCAGACGTAGAAGACCTTGCCCTCGGCCGCCAGCTCCGGCCAGGTGTCGGCCGGGACCGGGACACCCCAGTCGAGGTCGCGGGTGATGGCGCGGTCGTGCAGGCCCTCGGTCAGCCACTTGCGGGCGATGGAGGAGGCCAGCTGCGGCCAGTCCGCCTCATGGCGGGAGACCCACTCCTCGACCTCGTGCTGAAGCTTCGACTGGAGGAGGAAGAGATGCTTGGTCTCACGGACCTCGAGGTCGGTGGAGCCGGAGATCGCCGAGCGCGGGTTGATCAGGTCGGTCGGGTCCAGGACGCGGGTGCAGTTCTCGCACTGGTCGCCGCGGGCCTTGTCGTAGCCGCAGTGGGGGCAGGTGCCCTCGACGTAGCGGTCCGGGAGGAAACGGCCGTCGGTCGGGGAGTACACCTGGCGGATCGCCCGCTCCTCGATGAAGCCGTTCTCGTTGAGGCGGCGGGCGAAGTGCTGGGTGATCTCGACGTTCTGCGGGGAGGAACTCCGGCCGAAGTAGTCGAAGGCGAGCGCGAAGCCGTCGTAGACGGCCTTCTGCGCGTCGTGCGCCTGCGCGCAGAACTCCGCCACGGGGAGGCCCTGCTCCTTCGCGGCCAGCTCGGCGGGGGTGCCGTGCTCGTCGGTCGCGCAGATGTACAGGACGTCGTGGCCGCGCTGGCGGAGGTAGCGGGAGTACACGTCCGCCGGGAGCATGGACCCCACCATGTTGCCCAGGTGCTTGATTCCGTTGATGTACGGAAGGGCGCTGGTGATGAGGTGTCGAGCCATCGGGGGCTGCTCCCAGGTCGGTCGTGCGGGGCGTGTCGTGCGGTGGTGTTCTTGTGGGCCTTGAACTTGAAATCGTAGCCGACATGGGTGGGCCGCCCGCCTCCCGTTTTAAGGGGTGGGAAGGGGCGGCCCGGGTGATCTACGAGGTCAGGGACGCCAGGTCGCCAGGATGCCCTCGTAGACCTCCGCGTCGGTGAGCTCGCGCGGGGTCTCGCCGGCCAGGAAGTGGGACGTGTTGGCCAGCTTCAGCTTGCGGAGGTAGTCGAACGCCTTGTTCTCCGGGTCACCGAAGGCGACGAAGGAGAAGAAGACGGCGGGGTGGTTCTTCGCCGCCTCCGTGAGGGACTGGGTGGCGGGGGTCTTCGCGTCCGGCGCGCCGTCCGTCTGGAACACCACCAGGGCGGGGGCGGTCGGGTCGGAGGACTTCTCGTGCAGGGCGAGGACGGCTTCGACGGCGACGTGATAGCTGGTGCGGCCCATGCGGCCGAGGCCGGCGTGGACGTCGTCGATCTTGTTCTCGTGGTCGGTGAGGGTGAGGTCGGCGGTGCCGTCGACCTCCGTGGAGAAGAAGACGACGGGGACCTTCGTGTCCTCGGGGTCCAGGTGGGCGGCGAGGGCGAGGGTCTGCTCGGCGAGGGCCTGGGCGGAGCCGTCCTTGTAGTACGGGCGCATGCTCGCGGAGCGGTCCAGCACGAGGTAGAGCTTCGCTCGGGTGCCGGTGAGGTGGGTTGCCTCCAGGGCGGTGGCGGCTGCCTGGTAGGCGGTGGCGAGGCCCTGCGGGCCCTGCGGGGCTTGGGCGTCGTCCTTGGCCTCGGCTTCGCCTTCGGCCGTCGTGTTCCCACCCGCACCGCCCGTGCGGGTTTCGTCGTCGGCTGCGGGCGGCCCCTGTGGGACCTCCTCGCCGTCGGCGGCCGCGGGCCCGTCCGGCTCCGCCTCGGCCACGGGGGCGAGCGCGGACTGCTTCGGCTCGGCGGCCGCCGGTTCGGGCTCGGTCTCCGGTTCCGCCGCCGTCGCGGTTGCGACCGGCTCGGGGTCGGTTTCCGGCGTGGGCTGCTCCGCGGCAGGTTCGGGCGCCGTCTCTGCGAGCGGCTCCGACTCCGTTCCCGGAACGGTTTCCGGCTCGGGCTCCTCAGCCGTGGCCTCGGCCTCCGGCTCCACCGCTTCCGCGGCTGCCTCCGGCTCCGCCTCGGCCTCGACGTCCGCCGTGGGCTCATCGGCCTCGGCCGTCGGCTCGTCCGGGGTGGGCGCCGCCTCGGCCTCGGCCGTCGGCTCATTCGAGGTCGGTTCCTCGGTCACCGCCTCGGCCTTCGGCGTCGGCTCGTCCTCCTTGGCGTCCGCCTCAGCTGCCACCTCAGCGTCCGCCTCAGCGTCAGCCGCCACCTTCGCGTCGGCCTCAGCTGCCACCTCAGCCTCAGCGGCGGCCGCCACCTCAGGCTCAGCCGCCACCTTCGCGTCGGCCTCAGCTGCCACCTCAGCCTCAGCGGCAGCCGGCGCCTCAGGCTCAGCCGCTACCTCGACCTCAGCTGCCGCCTCGGCGTCAGTCTCGGCCTCCGTCTCGGAGGTGGGCTCAGCCTTCGTCTCCTCGGCCGTAGACGCCTCCACGGCCTCGGCCGCGTTCGTAGCCGCCTCCGTGGCCTCGGCCGTCTCTGTGGACCGTGTCGGCTTGGGGACCGTTACGTTGTTGAAGGCTGCTGCGACCAGGTCGTGTTCGTTCTTGGTTGCCGGGCGGGGTTCCGGGACCTGGGCCGTCGGGGTGGGTTCGGGGGAGGGGGACGGGGACGGGACCGTCGGTTCCGGCGTCGAGACCGGCGGCGTTACGGCGGTGTTGTTCGAGTGCTGGTCCCGCTCCTCGGAAGCGGTCTGTTCCTGCGAAGGAACCTGTTCCGCACCCTCCGCCTCGGCGGCCCGCTCCTTGCGTGACCGTCCGAACGCGTTCCGCAGGAGAGTGAGAATGCCCATGTGCGCAACCCTTCGCGTGAGTTGAAGCCCGTAAATCCCTGGCCAGGACGGACACGTAAGGTTAGCGGCCCCGGGTGGTGATCTTGGGCAGGGGTGAGTGTAAGGAATCCGGGTGTGTCAATACCGCCTCGGCACCCCCTCCGCGCAAGCTCAACACCCTTCTGGCGGCCGGGGATTCACTTTCCGTTCATCCCGCAGCAGCGCATCCGCACATGCGTACCCCTACGGTCACGCTGATACCAAGGGCACGCAAGGGGAGAGTAAAGGTGCGCAAGCTACTGCCGATCATCGGGACTCCGTCCGGCTCGCATCCCGGCGGGCGATCCGCCATGACCTGCCGTTTCCGGTGTGGTGACGCCTGCTTCCACGAGGTGCCCAACACCAGCGACAACGCATACGTCGGTGACGTCATCGTCGGGGCGCTCGGCCGCCGCGCCATGATGCGCACCGCGGCGGTCGTCACCGTCGCGGCCGCCGCCGGGACGGCCGGTGTCGCCGGCGCGCTGCCGGCCGCCGCCGCCACGCCGGGCGCGGCGGCGACGACGTCCGGCGGGCATCCCGGAAAGCCTGCCGGAAATCTGTCCGGCAAGAGCGCTCGCGGGCTTCGCTTCACCGCCGTCGCGCCGAACACCGCCGACGCGGTCACCGTCCCCGACGGGTACCGGCAGAACGTCGTCATCCGCTGGGGCGAGCCCATTCTGCGCGGGGCCCCCGTCTTCGACCCGGAGAAGCAGACCGCCGCGGCCCAGGCCGGACAGTTCGGGTACAACAACGACTTCCTGGCGCTGCTGCCCCTGCCCGGTGAGTGCGAGCGGCAGCTGCTCGTCGCCAATCACGAGTACACCAACGAGATCCTGATGTTCCGCGGCTACGACCCCGCCAACCCCACCCGGCAGCAGGTCGAGGTCGCCTGGGCGGCGCACGGTCTGACGGCCGTCGTGGTGGAGGAGGACCGGCGGACCGGGAAGCTGACCGCCGTCCCCCGCCACCACCTGAACCGGCGCGTCACCGCCACCACCGAGTTCCGGCTCACCGGCCCCGCCGCCGGGTCGGACCTGCTCAGGACGTCCGTCGACCCGACCGGCACCAAGGTCCTCGGCACGCTCAACAACTGCTCCGGCGGCACCACCCCCTGGGGCACGACGCTGCACGGCGAGGAGAACTTCAACCAGTACTTCGCCAACAGCAGCCGCGCCACCGACAAGCGGTACGGGATCGGCACCGGCGCGACCGAGCGCAAGTGGGAACGCTTCGACAAGCGTTTCGACGTCGCTCAGGAGCCGAACGAGGTGCACCGGTTCGGGTACGTCGTCGAGTTCGACCCGTACGACCCGACGTCGACGCCCCGCAAGCACACCGCCCTCGGACGCTTCAAGCACGAGGCGGCGACCGTGCGGCTCACGGACGACGGGCGGCCCGTCGTCTACACCGGCGACGACGAGCGGTTCGACTACTTCTACAAGTTCGTCGGCAGCAAGCGCATGAAGAAGGGGTCGAGCCGGGCTGTGCGCGAGCACAACCTGTCCCTGCTCGACGAGGGCACGCTGTACGTCGCCCGGCTCACCGGCGACTCCCCCGCCGTCGAGATCGACGGCACCGGCAAGCTGCCCGCCGACGGTGAGTTCGACGGCAGCGGCGAGTGGATCCCGCTGGCCACCGCCACCGCCGAGGGCGCCGTCTCGCATGTCGAGGGGATGAGCGCCGAGGAGGTGTTCGTCTTCACCCGCCTCGCCGGTGACAAGGTCGGCGCGACGAAGATGGACCGGCCCGAGGACATCCAGCCCTCGCCGGTCACCGGCAAGGTGTACGTCGTCCTCACCAACAACGCCAACCGCGGTGTCGGTGCGAACGCCAAGGCCGACGAGGCCAACCCGCGCAACGCCAACAAGCACGGGCACATCCTGGAGCTGACCGAGCGCCGCGGCCGCCCGGAGAGCACCACGTTCGCCTGGTCGCTGTTCCTCGTCGCCGGCGACCCCGACGACCCGGCGACGTACTTCGCGGGCTTCCCCAAGGACGACGTCAGCCCGATCTCCTGCCCGGACAACGTGGCCTTCGACCCGCACGGCAACCTGTGGATCTCCACCGACGGCAGTCAGCTGGGCTCGCACGACGGACTGTTCGGCGTCGCCACGCGCGGTGCGCGGCGCGGTGAGCTGAAGCAGTTCCTGACGGTGCCGACCGGCGCGGAGACCTGCGGTCCGGTCATCCAGGACCGGCGGGTGCTGGTCGCGGTGCAGCACCCGGGCGAGGCGGACGGCGCCTCGGTGGAGAAGCCGGCGAGTACCTGGCCGGACGGCGCGGGGAAGATCGTGCGCCCGTCGGTGGTGGCGGTGTGGCGCGCGGACGGCGACGACATCGGCGTCTAGCTTGATCTTTAACGCCTGCCATTCGACGTCAGGCGTTAAAGATCAAGCTAGGACCTGTCCTGGGACAGGTTCCAGGACAGGTCCTGGTAGTGCTTCGTCAGGTCCGCTGCGGTGAGGTGATCGCCCTCGCCGCGGCGACCTCCTGGCGCAGGGGTTCCAGGACGCTGCCGGGCGGGCCGGTCAGGTCCGTGCGGACGGGGTACAGGACCTCCGTGTCGCGCAGGCCCTCGGCGAGTTCCCGCAGTTGCCGCGTGACCTGACCGACCTCCGGCTCCGACGGCGGTCCGGCTCCGTGTTTCACCCGGACCCGGGCCGCCGTCGTCGCGTCCACGATGCGTTCCACGGCGACGACCAGCGGCCACCAGGCGGCGGCCCGGCGGCCGGTGGGCGGGGGCTCGGTCAGGGCGCGCTGGAACTCGGTGCGGATGACGGACAGGTCGCGGTAGAGACGGCGGCGCATGCGGGCGCGGGCGGCCGGGTCGACGTCCGGGCCGAAGGCGGCGTCGACGTAGCGGGCGGTGTCCGCGACCGTGTCGGCGAGGCGGTCGCCGACCCGGGTGTGCCAGCTCTCCGGCCACAGCAGATAGCCCGCCACCAGCGCGATCGCGCAGCCGATCAGCGAGTCCACCAGGCGGGGGAGCAGCAGGCCCGTGCCCTGGTGGTTCAGGATGTCGGAGAGGAGCAGGATCACCGGGGTGATGGCCGCCGTCTGGTAGCCGTATCCGCGGGGGGTGAGAGCGGGGATCAGCGGGGCGAGCAGCAGCATCGCCGGGACGTCCCACCAGCCCCTCGGCACCTGCGACAGCACCGCCGCCGCGACGACCAGCCCGGCGACCGTGCCCAGGGCGCGCAGCAGGGCCCGGGAGAACACGGACCCGAAGTCGGGTTTCAGGACGAAGGTGATGGTCAGGGCCACCCAGTAGGAGCGGGCCACGGGGACGGTCGAGACGAGGACCTGGGCGAGTCCGATGCACAGGGCGAGGCGCAGGCCGTAGCGCCAGGAGCCGGCGGAGAGGGCGACGTCGTGGGCCGCGCGGGCGGCGCGCACGCGTAGGGCCGCCGGACGGCCGAGGCGGTCGTCGAAGCCCCGCGGGTCGATGTCGGGCGCCGCGACCACCTCGGCGGCGTGGCGCAGGGCGTGGTCGACGGCGCGGGCGGTCTCCGACCCGGGGGTGGGCAGGTGGAGGTCTATCGGTCCGGTGAAGCCGGTCCCCACGGCCCGTGCGAGGTGGCGTACGGCTTCGGGGACCTCGGCCGGCAGCGGTCGGCCGTTCAGATGGGCGGCGGGGGCCGCCTCCACCACCGGGGTCACGGCGTTCAACTGGGCGATCAGCCGGGTCAGGTCGGCGCTCTGCCCGTGGTGCCGGGTGCGACGGGCGAGGACGAGGTCGTACGACTGGTTCAGGGACTGGGTGACGGTGTGCCGGGCGTCCTCGTACTCGCCGGGGACGTCGCTGCCGCAGGCGGCCAGCAGGTCGGCGACCGTGCGATAGGTGGCGGCGACCGCGCTGCGCTCCGGCACCCCGGAGCGCAGCGGCCAGGCCAGCAGGGCGAGGAGGAGCACGAGCAGCCCGCCGCCGCTCATCAGGAGGGGCGCCAGCCACCACTGGCCCGGCATCGGCAGCCCGGCGCCCACGACGGAGTTCAGCAGAAGCAGCAGCCCGGCGACGGACGCCACGGCTCCGATCGTCGAGATCATCCCGGAGACCAGCGCCACGCCGGTGACGACGGCCACCGCCGCCCACCCCTGCCCGTACACGGCACTGCCGAGGGTGATGCCGACAGCCCCGAACAGCTGCGGGATCGCGATGTTGAGGATCCGCATCCGGTAGGCGTCGGCGGTGTCGCCGATGACGCCGGACAGGGCGCCCATGGAGGCGAGCGCGCCGTACGCGGGCTGTCCCGCCGCCAGGCCGATCACCAACGGCAGCGTCATGGCGATCGCGGCGCGGGCGACGGCGGCCCGGTTGACGGGCGCCTGCTGGGGCCGAAGGTTCCGCACCAGCCAGTCGGGAGGGGTGAGGCCGATGGGGAACTCGCGGGACATGGCCTCATTATGAGCACCCCCGCGGTCCGTCATCCCTGGTGGAGGGTGAGGTTCACGAGCAGCGCGCGGTGGTCGGTGCCGTCGAGCTGCGGCACGGGCGTGACCGCGTCGGTGTCGACGACCCGACACCCGACGACCAGACTCACCCCCGCCAGCAGCAGCTGCCCCGCGCACCGGACACCGAACAGCCGGGGCCGGGGCCGTCGCGCGGGCGCGTCGGCGGAGTCCCGCCGACCCGGCGCACCGGATACCGCCCCATCCCACTCCATTGCGCCCCATCCTGCTCCGTTCCCCTCCCTCCCGCTGCCCTCCCGCTGCCCTCCCGCTGCCGTCCCGCTGCCTTCCAGGACGGCGCGATGCGGCGAGGCAGGGGCTACGACGCGTCGACCCGGGCCAGGAAAGCCGTCAGCGCCTCGTTGAACTCCTGCGGCCGCTCCAGGTTCGGCATGTGGGCCGCGCGCTCGATGATGTGCAGCGCGGAGTCGGGGAGGGCCGCGTGCATGGCCCGCGCGTCCGCTACGGGCGTGTACTCGTCGTCCGCGCCGACCACGACCAGCGACGGGACCGTGACGCGGGTCAGCAGGTCCCGGTAGTCGGGGCGTTCGGCCCGGCCGCGCAGGGCCGCCGCCGCGCCCTCGGGGGGCGTCGCCGTCATCATGCGGTGGACATGCGCCTTGACGGCGGGAGCCGCGTAGGGGGCGACCATCTTTTCCAGGACCTCGTCGGCGTAGCCGCGCATGCCCTCGGCCAGGAGGCGGTCGGCCATCTCGTTGCGGATGCGCCGGCCGCCGGGGGTCTCCGGCTCCGGGAAGGTGTCGGCGAGGACCAGGCCGCGGATCCGGTCGCCGAAGCGGGCGTAGCACTCCATGGCGATCTGGCCGCCCATCGACAGTCCGGCCAGGACGAAGGCGTCCACCTTCAGGTCGTCGAGCAACTCCTCGATGTCCTGGGCGAAGCGGGAGAGGAGGGTGATGCCGGGGACGACCGGGGAGGCGCCGTAGCCGCGCAGGTCGGGGGCGATCACCCGGCGGGTGGCGGAGAACGCCTCGACCTGCGGGGTCCACATCGTGTGGTCGAAGGGATGGCCGTGGATGAGGACCAGGGGCGCCGTCGCCCGGGAGACGGCCGGATCCATGGAGGACAGGCCTTTGTCCTCATATGCGAGAGATGCGGAGAAGGGGGGCATGTGATCGACCTTAGGGTCGGTCCGTATCTCGGTGCAATGAGATCTTTGCTCTCGGTGCAATGTCAGGGGAGGGCGCGTTCACGTGCAGGATTACTGGTCCATCGCCGACCGCATAGCGGGCGACATAGCCGCCGGGCGGCTGCGCCCCGGACAACAGCTCCCGCCACAGCGGTGGTTCGCGCGACGCCATCGCATCGCGCCGTCGACGGCCGGGCGGGTCTACGGCGAACTCGTGCGGCGGGGGCTGGTGGTGGGCGAGGTGGGGCGGGGGACGTTCGTGCGGGCCGCGCCGGCCGTCGCGCAGGGGCGGGCGCTCGTCGAGACGGCCACCACCGACTCCCCCGTCAACCTGGAGCTCAACTACCCGTCCGTGACCGGGCAGTCGGAGCTGATCGCGGCCTCCCTCGCGCCGCTGCTGCGGGGGGACGCGCTGACCGAGGTCATGCGGCCAGGCGCCGCCGACGGGACCGCCGCCGCCCGTACGGCAGCCGCCGACCTGCTCGCGCTTCCCGGGTGGCGGCCCGCGCCCGGCCAGGTCCTCTTCACCGGCAACGCCCGTCAGGCCATCGCCGCCGCCCTCGCGTCCCTGGTACGGCCGGGCGGCCGGGTCGGGGTGGAGGAGCTGACGTATCCGCTGGTCAAGGAGATCGCCGGGCGGTTGGGGGTGGTGCTGGTGCCGGTCGCGGGGGACGCGGAGGGAGTGCGGGTCGACGCGCTTGCCGCCGCCCATCGCGCCGGTCCGCTGTCCGCTCTCTATCTCCAGCCCGCCCTCCACAACCCGACCTCCTTGCGCATGAGCGAGGAGCGGCGACGACAACTGGGGCTCTGTGTAAGCGAGTTGCAGATCCCGGTCGTCGAGGATCGCATCTGGTCCTTTCTGCACCCGGACGCCGTTCCGCTCGCCGTGCACGCGCCCGGGCTCGTCCATGTCGTCGACGGGCTGTCCAAGCGGGTCACGCCGGGGCTGACCGTCGGCTTTCTCGTCGTACCGGAGCGGCGGGCGGCGGCCGTGGCGGGTGCGATGCGGTCCGGGGGATGGAGTGCGGGGCGGTTCGCGGTGGAGGCGGCCGTGCGGTGGGCGGCGGACGGGGTGGTGCGGCGGCTCGTCGAGGAGAAGCGGGCGGATGCCATGCGGCGGCAGCAGATCCTCGCCGAGCAGCTCGAGGGGTTCACGGTGCGGACCGACCCGTGCGCCTATTTCGCCTGGTGGGAGCTGCCCGCGCCCTGGCGGGCGGACACCTTCACGGCCGCTGCCGCCGCGCACGGCATCGCCGTCACGCCGGGGACCGCCTTCGCCGTCGACCCGCATCGCACCCCGGACGCGGTCAGGCTCGGACTCGCGTCGACTCCGGAGGGGGAGTTGGCGTGGGCGCTGCGGGTCCTCGCCGGCGTCGCAGCAGCCGGGCCAACGGCGAGTGCGGGTGGGTGAGCCAGGTCGCCGCCGCCACGGTCAGGCCCACGGCGAGCAGGATCCAGGAGGCCGTGCGCAGGGTGGCGGTGAGGGCGTCGTAGACGGCGGCCGCGGCCGGGCGGTGGGCCGCGTCGCGAAGGCCGGCGAGGGTGAGGCGCCGGCCGACGGCGACGGCCAGACCCAGGAACGCGCCGCCCAGGGCCGTGCCGAGGGCCGTCGCCGTGATCGCCCGACGGCGGACGGCCGCCACCGCGATGCCGGCCACCGCGAACACGACGGCCGCCAGCGGCAGCCAGAAACCGGCTACGTCGAGCACGTGGTAGCCCTTCCGGAGTGCGACCAGTTCGTCGGGCGGGAGGAGCGCGACACGGGTGTGCTCCACCGGGACGCTGTCGGCGAACGGCATGTGGTCTACGGTGAGTTGACGCTTGAGGGGGGTCGTCACGGCGGCGAGGTCCATGGTCACCCCGTGGGTGCCGCGGTCGGCGCTGTCGTCGTTGAGCGCCCTCATCACCGCCGTGTGCGCGGCCTCGTTGCCCGCGTCCCACGCGGTGCGGTAGGCGCGGGTCTCGGTGAAGGAGCGCACGGCGTCGCGGATGAACAGGCGGTTCGGGCCGTCCTCGACGCCGGCCTCGCGGGCCACGCCGTCGCCCAGCGTGTCCACGACCGCGTCGCGCACGGCCGGATCGGAGGCCAGCGGCCCCATCGTGGCGACGTACCGGCCGGTGTCCGTCAGGTCGTACGCCGCCCAGGCCGCCAGCGTGCCGAACGGCGCGAGGAGGCAGGACACGGCGATCAGGACGGCCGAGGCGGCGGTCCGCAGGCTTGGGGACACGACACCAGGCAACGGGGTGGGGCCGGGGCGCGCGAGCGGGGCGGGGCCACATGAGTGGCCCGCACTGGTGGCCCCCATGAGTGGTCCACGCATGGCAGGCCCCTCGGCTGCTCCGGTGGAGGGATCACCCGAACGGGTGTTTCCTGGTGGTGAGGAGACGGAGACCGCTCAACGGAGACCGCTCAACGGAGGCCGCTCAACGGAGGCCGCTCGTACGCACGGGGGTTGGACCTCGTCGGATGACCGGGACTGGATCCCGGTCGGCCGGTGAGTGGAGGGATGAGGGAACGCAGGAGCCCCGGCCACCATGCCGGGGCTCTTGTGGGTCCCCTGACGTCCTTCTTGCGTGTCCCTCTTGCCGGTGCGTCAGTGGATGCGTGTGCGCGTCAGCGGATGCGGTGTCCCTCCGCGTCCTCGCGCGTGTAGTAGCGGTAGAACAGCGTCGCGAAGACGACCACCGAGACGGCCAGTGCCATGCCCGTCGAGCGCAGAACCGTCGCGCCGGTCTCGCTGTACATGAAACCGAAGGCGCAGCCCGCGAACGCCGTCCACAGCAGGGCGTGCACTTCGCGCCGGATGTGCGGGGCCAGGGCGTGGATGCCCATGTACAGACCCGCGAACACGATCGCGCTCACGAAGCCGAGCAGGACGTTCCAGCCGGTGATGGGGCCGCCCGAGCGGTTGTTGGCCGCGACCCAGTAGCCGTAGACGAGTCCGAGCGTGCCGGGGACCGCCCACTGGGCGATCCGGTGGGTCCGTTCGCCGAAGACGTCCGGCGTCCTTGTCCCGGTGGGCGTCTGAATGCTTGACGCGGGTGCCGCATGAGCCATGAGAGGACTCCTCTCTCTCCTCGCCCCTGCCTACCAGGGCACACCTGGGCGGGGACGGTGGCAAGTCGGATGCAGAGGGTTGTGACACGGGATGTGCGGAGAGTCTCAGGAAGCGCCCCTTGAGGCCCCCCTTTGCAGCAGCAGCGGTTACGGTGCTGACGTACGCGATCGAGAGGGGAGGGGACCGTGGGGACCGTGCAGGAGGGGGCCATGCCCGGAACCGTGCTGCTGCTGGCGGCCTCGCCCGCGGGCAAGGGGTGTCTGGTGGACGCGGCCTCCGTGCTCCCCGTGCTGGCGGCCGTGCCGCCCTCGGTGCTGGCCGGCACCGACACCGCGAACGTCGTCGAGCTCGCCGATCCGCTGGAGCCACAGGCCGTGCTCACGCGGCTGCGGGCCGCCGCGGCCGCGCCCGGGCCGCTGACGTTGTTCGTCGCCGGGCAGCTGCAACTCGACCGGCGGCAGCGGCTGCCGCATCTGGCGCTGGCCCGTACGACGCCCTCGACCGTGCGGTACACGGCGTTGCCGTGGCACTGGTTGCGGGAGGAGCTGCGGTTGCGGGCGGCCGGGACGACGACGGTCGTGCTCGATCTGCGGGCGGACGCGGAGGTGTGGGAGTGGCTGCGCGGGAACGTGCTGGACTGCGGGGTCGGGGTCGCCATGTACGGGCGGGTGGCACAGCCGCCTGCGCGGGGCCGGCGGACTGTCGCCTCGCCCTCGTACATGAAGGCCGTCGCGACGATACTCCGCAGCGGCGGACGGCCTGAACTGGAGCAACTGCACCAGATGGCCCTGTCCCGAATCGGAGGCGAGGGCGAAACCACCGACCTACTGCTATACACCCCCACCACCCCTGCCGCCCCCGCCGCCCCTGCCCGGTTCCGTTCCTCGGGGGCTGTCGTCCCCGGGCCTGCGAATCGGTCCGGAGGGGAGCGGCCTCGCACTTCTTCGGAGGGGGCGGAGGG
This sequence comes from Streptomyces sp. NPDC050121, assembly GCF_044460385.1. Taxonomy (NCBI): domain Bacteria; kingdom Bacillati; phylum Actinomycetota; class Actinomycetes; order Kitasatosporales; family Streptomycetaceae; genus Streptomyces; species Streptomyces sp. NPDC050121. Next base: position 30,815 of record NZ_JBITJV010000046.1, read on the forward strand.
TGATCCGCACGCTCGTATTTCCGCTGCTGTTCAGGCTGGGCGGCATGTGGACGCTGATGTGATTGCCGCGCGGTGGGAGCAGGCCGCCGCCGCGTCGCATGGGAGCGGGTCGGAGGAGGCGTTGCACTGGGCCGAGGTGCGGGCGGATCTGGCGATGTTCGCGGGGGACGCCGAGCGCAGTTGCCGTACGTGGATGGCGGTGGCCGTGGCTCGGCTGGAGGCCGGGCAGCCGGTCGACGCGCCTGCCGTGGAGGCGGCCGTGGACCGGGCGCACCACCAGTGGGGGCGGATCGGCGTCGCCGAGCGCGCCCGTGAGCTGGGGCCGGAGCTCGCGGAGCTGCGGGCCCGGGTGCCCGGTCGCCGGGAGGGCGCGCTGGACCACGTCCAGCAGCAGTTGCGGCAGTTGCAGACCCAGGGGTGACGCCGGATGCCGCCGTTTCAACGGGTTGGTCTCTCCCGTTGCGAAGTGGGGCCCGTCCGCACACCAGGGGATCCGGCGTGACGACACCGAGATTCGCAACGGGAGAGTTGATTGACAGCCCTCTCCATCAGGGCAATCAATTTTTCTGCGGTACATCGATGTTTCTGCGGTAGATCAATTTCTGCGGTGTCTCAGCCGCAGGTGTCTCAGCCGCAGGTGTCTCAGGCGTAGGGGTCGAACGTGATGCCGCTCGGCTTGGCCTTGTTCAGGTGGTCGGCGAACTTGGAGTCCTGGAGGGGGAGATTCGCGTTGCCCCAGTCGGAGGCGTTCAGCTTGTCGCGCAGACCGGCCGCCATATTGTCCCAGGTGATCAGGTTCTCCTGGTGCCAGGCGCCGGTGTCGTTCTCCGGGGTCTCGCCCCACTTGGCGAAGCGGAAGGCGTGGGTGGACGCGCCGTCCTTGTGGTAGACGGCCTCGACGCGCTGCCCGCTCATCGGGACGTCGGCGATCGGGTGGGTGCTGAAGCCGCCGTGGGCGGAGGCGGACAGGTAGGACGGGGTGTCCGCGCCCTGCTTGACCCAGACGACCATGCACTCCCAGTCGTGGCGGTGGCCGATGCCCGGGGAGGCCTCGTCCTTCTCGAAGTAGCTGGCGTAGACGATCCCGCACCAGCCGTTGTTGCACTTGGCCCGCGAGTAGGTGTTGGCCTTGCCGAGGTGGCCGCTGCGGCACTCGCCGGTGACGGGGCCGGTCGGCTTGAGGCCGCCGTTGAGGTTGCCGCTCGGGTCGATCGCGGCGGCCGGGTAGCAGCTGTCCGAGTCGTAGTCGTAGACCGGCTCGAAGGTCTTCTGGAACGCGGTCGCGTTCTCGGGCAGGTTCTGCAGCACGCCGGCGGAGGCGCTGCCGGTCAGGCCGACGGCGAGGGCGGCGGCGCTGCCGGCGACGGCGGCGGCTCGGGCGAGGCGGTGGGGCACGGGAGGCTCCAGTCGACGATGGACTCGTCCCGGACATGACATCCAGGCGCCCGAAGACTGGCAGTCCGAAGGCGCTGAAGAAAGGCTTTTCTACGAACTCGCGTGGGCTTTTCGCCGAACTGATCAAGAGAACCTGTGAGCCGCCGCCGGCCATGGCGAAGCGCCCCGAAGATCGCCCCGAAGGTCGCCCCGAAGATCGCGTCGAAGAGGGCGCCCTCGGCGACGGCCTGGACGAAGCGCATCGGCGCACCGGCGCGCTGCGCTGCGCTGCGCTCAGCTCCGCGAGCCCCCGGACGCCGGAAGCGTCCCGCCCTCCCCGAACCCGCTCTCCCCGGACGCGTCCGCGCCGGACACCCTTTCCTTCTCGGGCACCCGCTCGCCGGACGCCTTCGGGGACGTCGGTGCGGTGCCGGTGGCTCTGGCCGGGCCCACGTTGGCCGCGGTGATCAGCGCCACGATGGTCAGCAGGGCGGCCGCTACGGCCCTGACATAGGGCACGGAAGGGCGTGCGGATGTGCTACCGGGCACGGCGACCTCGCAACGTCGGCGACTGCGAAACTCACGTCAGCCAGCTATTAAGCGTGCTTAACTCGCTGTTTAACCTAGGGGCTGAGATAGTCCACCGGCAAGAGGTTCAAGGGGAGTTGGGGGAGCCGGGGCGTGGCAGAGCGGGACGAGCCCGAGGTCGTCGGGCGCCGGGTGCAGCGCCTGCGCATCGAACGGGGCCTGACACAGCGGCAGTTGGCCGAGCCCACATACACCCCTGCCTACATCTCCACGCTGGAGGCCGGCCGGGTGCGGCCCTCCGACGAGGCGCTCAAGCACATCGCCGAACGGCTCGGCGTCGACTTCGAGGAGCTCGCCACCGGCCGGCCCGCCCGCCTGGTCACCGATCTGCGGCTCCGGCTCACCGAGGCCCAGCGGGCGCTGGCCACCGGGGAGGCCGAGGACGCGGCCCGGCAGTACACGGACCTGCTCGCGGAGGCGGAGGAGCACGGGCTGGCCGAGGAGCAGGCCACCGCGCTGCTCGGGCTCGGGGAGTGCGGGATCGACACGGGCGACCTGGACGCCGCCCGCCGCTTCTTCGAGCGGGCCGAGAGCGCCCTCGCCGACGCCCCGCTGCCCGCCCGCGTCCCCGCCCTGCGCGGACGTGCCGTCGCCCACTACCTCGCCGGTGAACTCCGTTACGCGGTCTACCTGTTGGAGTCCACCCTCGACGAGCTCAACCGGGGCGGGCTGCACGACCCCGACGCACTGCTGCTGCTCTACGCCTCCGTCATCGGCCCGTACATGGACATGGGCGCGCAGGCCCGCGCCGCGCAGGCCGCCGAGTTCGCCCTCGCCCTCGCGCCCCAGGTCGGCGACCCCGCGCTGGTCGCCCGTATGCACCGGTCCGTGGCCCGCACCCTGCTCGCCGAGGGCCGCCTCACGGAGGCCGACGCCTCACTGGCCAAGGCCGCCGAGCTCTACCGTCAGCTCCAGCTCCGTACCGAGCTGGCCAACTGCCACTGGATGCGCGGCTACGTCTACGCGCAGAACGGCGAACTGGAGCGCGCGGAAGACGAGTTGAAGGCGGCCCAGGCCATGCTGTCGGCCCAGCGCGCCGCCCTCTACAGCAGCCAGGTCGCCGTCGAACTGGCCGACGTCCTGCACCGCCGGGGCAGGTCGCAGGAGGCCGCGGCGCTGCTGCACGACGTCCTCGGGGAGTTGTCGCCGGAGCGCGGCGCGGTGCACGCCGCGGGAGCGCACCGGCTGCTCGGCATCATCGCCGAGGACACGCGGGACACGGACGCGGCGGAGGAGCACTATGTGCGGGCGCTCAGCCTCCTGGAGCGCGCGGGCGCGGCAGGCGACCTGGCCGACCTGTGCCGCATGCTCGGCGACCTGCTGCGCCGCACGGGCCGCGTCGAGGCCGCCCTGGACGCCTACCGCACCGGCCTCGGCCACCGCACGGCCCCGGGCACGACGACTTTGGGCCCGGCCCCGGCACAACCGCCGCTGTAGCGGCCTGTTCGCAACTCTCGGGAGATCTTGTGAGTCTCAGTCCGCGCGAGGTGTTTCTCCGGCTTGTTCATGGGGTCGCCGGGGGAAAGTTCGACGATCTGCCTGACCTGTACGGCGAGGTCACCGATGTCCGCCACCCTATGGCGACGCCGGAGTCCGAGCCGTTGACGAGCCGGCGCGCGCTGCAGGAGCACTTCACGGTGCCGCCGGAAGCCCGGGCGTCCCTCCCGAAGAGAGGGGTCGTCGATGTCGTCGTGCACGAGACCGCTGACCCTGAGGTGATCGTCGCCGAGTTCGCCTACGAGTTCACGCTGCCGGACGACTCCACGGCCAAGGTGCCCTGCGTCTTCGTCATGCGCGTCAGGGACGGCCGGATCATCGAGTCGCGCGACTACATCGACCCGATCCGCACGTACACGGCACGCGGAGACCTCGACCGCCTCATCGCGGCGTTGCACACGAACGGTTCGTAGATAACCTCGGCGCTGTCATCGTCCGACGGGGAGGGGTTCGGGTATGCATGGGCAGGACTGGATCGAACGTGCGGGAGAGCTGTTCGAAGCGGCGATGTTCGGCGGGGACAGGTCCGCGCTGGAGCGGTCCGATGACGTGCTGGACGCGGTCGAGGCGCCGCTTTCCCTGGCACGGGGCAAGGTACTGCATGTCCGCTTCCTGAACGACCGCGAGGAGAACAGCCGGGAACTGGTGCTGTTCGAGCGCGCGGCCGAGTTGTACGAGCGTCTGGGGGACGCGTCGGGTGAGGCGGACGCGTTGTTCTGGGTCGGCTGCTGGCATCAGGTGGTCAAGGGGGACGGCGCCGCCGGCAGGCCGTACTTCGAGCGGTCGTACGAGCTGGCGAAATCCGTCGAGGACCGGATGACGATGTCCTATGCCGTTCGCCATCTCGGCTTCGCTGACAGGGACGCAGGCCACTTCGATCAGGCCCGCGAGCGGTTGACCGAATCGGTGACACTGCGCCGGGAGATCGGTTTCAGGCCCGGGGAAGCGGCGGGCCTGGTGGCGCTGGCCTACCTCGCGGCCGAAACCGGCGACCCATCGGCGGCGCTCCAGCACCTCGACGAAGCGCGATCGGTCGCCGAAAGCTGCGGCGCCAAGGCCGTCTCCGGATGGATCGAGCAAGCCCGCACGCTGATCCGCAGTGACGCTTGAGACGATTGCTTCCGCACTCGACGGCATGCGGCTCGCGGTAGTCGGTCTTGTCGAACTTCGGCGGCCGGCCGGCTTGTAGTCGACGCACCGGTCCGGGCCCGCCACCGTTCGCCCGCAACAGGCCCTAGCCGAGCCCGCGATGGGCGGCCCACAGCCCTCCGGCGCGGCCGGCGGCTTCGGCGACCAGGGCCGCCAGCTCGGGCTTGTCGGGAACCGGGAACGAGACGTATGCGCCCCGGCCACCGTTGACCGGCCGGCCGTAGGCCTTCGCGGCGAGGTGACCGTCCGGGAGGAGCCGGACGTTGAGCGTGGTCAGGGTGAACGTCTCACCGCGTCGAGTGTCCGTCCAGCGGAGCGCCTGCGGGATCGTGACGTTGATCGCCAGAGCGCTTATTTCCAGGTCGCTGCTCATAGATCGGATGATCTCACGCGAGTCCGTTGCCCGGAGGACGCTCAGTCGACGCAGAACTCGTTGCCTTCGATGTCCTGCATCACGATGCACGAATCGTGGCCGTCGTACAGGAGTTGCACGCGCAGCGCGCCGAGCGCGAGCAGCCGTGTGCACTCGGCTTCGAGCTTGGCGAGGCGCTCTTCGCCCACGAGGCCGGTGCCGACCCGCACGTCCAGATGCATCCGGTTCTTGACGACCTTGCCTTCGGGAACGCGCTGGAAGAACAGTCGCGGGCCGACACCTGAGGGATCAACGCAGGCGGCCCATGAGCCCTGATCCTCAGGAGGCGACCCCTCCGGCGGCGACAGAACGTACCCCAACACCTCGCACCAGAAGCGAGCGAGGCGCTCAGGTTCCGCGCTGTCGAAAGTGACTTGGAACTGCTTGATCGTTGACACCGGTGCAAGATAACCGAGGGCTTCGACTCGCCGCCTTGCTGTAGCCCCAACGTGACGCTCACGGCAGCCGTCAAGGCCCGAGAGTTCGACCTTCCGGCTTTCGCAGCCGTCGCCGGTGACGGAGAGCGCCGACTCACAGGTGTACGAGAGCGTTCAGGTTCTTGTGGCCGATTCCCGGTTGGCTGAGCGAGAGCCAGCCGTGGCCACGCATACGAGTCGTGGCGCCGATGGCGCGGGGATCGACGGACAACCGTCCACAAGCCTGGTCCACGCTCGCCATCCCCTCGTTCGGGACAGCGCCGTCGAGCTTCGCATCGGAGTCGGCTTCGCCGATGCGGAGTTCCTCCGCAGGAAGCGGGTCGCCGATCCACTCCGGCCTGCTCCCTGCCGCGTAACGTCGGCGGATGCGGCCATGGTGGGCGACCGCCCATATGTCGGCACCCGCCGCCGAGTCCTCGTAGAACATCTGCGCTTCGCCGCAGTGGGCGCTCAGCCGTTCCACCGCGCCCATCCACTCGTCCCACCCGAGGCCGACCAGATCGACAAGGTTGCCGAAGATCAGCCGCCAGCCGTCCAGTTCAGGCGTGATGAAGGTGGGAAGCGCATCCCTGCGAAACGGCAGGTCCTCGATGTCCGCGCCCTCGTCCAGCGTGACCGGGAAGTGGTCGTGCAGGCCGAGCGCCTCGAAGAGCCCCTCGTACGTCGCACCGGGCACCGCGTACCACCAGCCGCGAGGATCCAGAGGGAAAGGCTCCTCGCCAGCGGACTTCAGACGCGCGCGGCGCTCCAGGAGCATCCTGTCATGCGCGTCGAGGCGGTCGATCAAACCGATGGCGATCAGGTCGCCCAGCCTGCCGGAGGTCATGACCGGTGATCCTATGCAGCCACGGCGGACAACTGCGCGTCGTCACCTGCTGCGCCGCCGACGCCGTCACGGGAAAGATCGAGATCCGGGGCGCGGACGACGACGGCCTGCCCGCGACACCTGGGTCACCGTCACCGGCACCTGGCGCCCGAAGGGGACACTCGGCTCGGACGAGGCCTGGCCGCCGGTGCTGGACGCGGTCGGCGTGGCGGTCGGCGTCGGGGCCGGGGTCGCGGCTGGGGTCGCGGGCGGGGTCGCGGGCGGGGTCGCGCAGGTGAAGCTGCCCGCGGACCCGTACGGGAAGCCGTAGAAGCCGTGGCGGATACCGGTTTTCCCGGCGGGCGGGGGGTACCCGGCGGTCACAGGATGTGAGCGGGCCCGTGGACGGAGGCGATGGCCGTGGGCGACCAGGAGCGGGAACGGGTCGCCGACGTCATCTCCCTGGAGCTGCGCGGGGCCGGTCCGCAGGACGTGCCGCAGCGGCTGTGCGAGGCGGTGCTGAAGTTGCTGCCGGTGAGCGGCGCGAGCGTGTCGCTGTGCGGTGACGGGATGCCCGTACCGCTGGGGGCGAGCGGTGGACGGGCGGCGTATGTGATGGAGATGCAGGTGACGCTGGGGGACGGCCCCTGTCTGGAGGCCGCTCAGACCGGTTCGCTGGTCGCCGCCCCGGACCTGACCTCGGACCGTGACGCCTGCCGCTGGCCGGTGTACGCGCAGCAGGCGGCTGCCGTCGGGGTGCGGTCGGTGTACGCGCTGCCTCTGGGCGACCGCGCGGTGTGCGTGGGCACCCTCGACCTGTACCGGGACGTCCCCGGCGAGCTCGGCGGCGACGAGGTGCGCACGGCGCGGATGGTGGCGGACGTGGTGACGGCGGCGCTGGTGGCCCTGCCGAGGGCCGGGCGGAGCGGCGGCGAGGGCGGCGAAGGCGGAGCGGACGGCTCGGACGGTGGGGACGGTGCCGACGGCGCGGGCTTCTGGCTGAGTCCGCTGGCCACCGACCACAGCGAGGTGTACCGGGCCGTCGGCATGGTCATGGCGCAGCTCGGCGTCGCCGCGGACGAGGCGCTGGCCCGGCTGCGGGGCCAGGCCTTCGCGAAGGGCCGGTCGGTGCTGGAGCTGGCCCACGAGGTGGTCGCCCAGCGGACCCGCTTCGACGACGACTCGACCGTCTGAGCCGCGGTCGTCATACGTGCACGTCATCTGGACCTGCGCGTCTCGCGGACCTGCGCGTCTCCCGGACCTGCGCGTCTCCCGGACCTGCACGTTTCCCGTTTCTCAGACCTGCACCTTTCCCTGCTTCCTGACGTCCGCCAGCCGCCGTACGCCGAGCTGGACGGCCGCCTGCGTCGCCTCGTTCGGGGCGTCGGCGAGGCCGCCGTTGGTGAGGGCGAAGGCGTCCTCGCCGGCGCGGACGGCGGCCACGTCCAGGGTGAGGACGGTCGGATCGCCGCCGGAGTTCTCCTCGGCCGTCGCCCAGACCGTCAGGGTCACGCGCAGGCCCTGGCGGACGTCGCCCACGTTCGGCAGCGCCAGCTCGGAGACCTGCACGTCCAGCACGGTGTCGCCGGTGGCCTTGGCCGCGAACCGGGCGCACGTCCGCGGCATCGTCTTCAGCCAGGCCAGCGTGCGGTCCACGGCCGCCGGGCTGTTGCCGGTGAGCTGGTAGCGGAGCTGGGCCCCGGTGTCGGGGTCGTCGAGTCCGACGACCGCGCGGGCGGGGCCGCCGAGCAGTTCGTCGGTGTAGAGGGTGTCCAGGAGCTTCTGGCAGGCGGGGGTGGAGGTGGTCGCCTTGAGCATCCCGTCCCGCCAGGTGGCCGCGCCGCGCGTGGGGATCCAGGGCGCGCCGAGGTCGGTGTCGGTGATGAGAGCGGCGTGCGCCTGCGCCTCGGTGAGGCCGGGGGCGGTGGCCGGCGCGGTGGGCTTGGCCGACGTCCGCTCGACGGTGGGGATGGCGGGGGCGGCGGTCGGCGGGTGCTCCAGACCGAGGGTGGCGCAGCCGGCGGCGACGGTGGCGACGGTGCCGAGGAGAAGGGTGGAGGTCAGGACGGTACGGCCACGGGTACGGCGACGGGTACGACCACGGCTACGACGGGCCATCGGGGGTGCCTCCAGGAGTACGCGCGGGGATGCCGGGGTGCGGGGGTGCGGGGTGCGGGGGTGCCTCCCTTCACGGCAACACCGCCGCCACGGTGCGACCAGCGCGGCGGGCCGTACGGGTTACCGGCGTTGCTGCGGGCGGGTGGCGGGTGGCGGGTGATGGGCGCGGGTGGCCGGGGGCGGGTCCGGCTTGCGGGGCTTGGCGTCAGTGACGGGTGGCGGCGCGTGGTGCCGGTCCGGGGTGTGGGATGGGGAGGCGTCCGCATAGGGTCGGGAACGACGGTGGTGCGGAAGGAGTGTCAGGTGACCGAGCAGCCCATTCCCGTGATCATCGACTGCGACACGGGTGTCGACGACGCCCTCGCCCTGCTGTTCGCCGTCCGCCATCCCGGCCTGGACGTGCGGGCGGTGACCTGCGTGGCCGGCAACACGGACGTGGACGGCGTGGTCCGCAACACGCTGACCGTGCTGGAGCACGCGGGCGCCGGGGACATCCCGGTCGCCCGGGGCGCCGAGCGCCCGCTGATCGAACCGGTCCGCGTGGCCCGGCATGTGCACGGGGAGGACGGCATGGGCGACCTGGGCCTGCCCGCGCCGACCCGCAGGCCGGTGGACGTCGACGCGGTGACGTTGCTGCGCCGTGAGATCCTCGCCTCCCCGCGCCCGGTGACGCTGATCCCCACCGCGCCGCTGACGAACATCGCGCTGCTGCTGCGTACGTACCCGGAGGTGGTCCGGGGCATCGAGCGGATCGTGTTCATGGGCGGCGCGGTGACGACCGGGAACGCCACGCCGGTCGCGGAGTTCAACGTGTGGCACGACCCGGAGGCGGCGGCGGTCCTGCTCACCGCAGGGGTGCCGATCACGATGTACGGCCTGGACGTCTTCAAGCGGGTCCTGGTCCCGGCGGCGGACGTGGCACGGCTGCGGGCGAGCGGCGAGCCCCGCCTGCGCCTCGCGGGCGAGCTCCTCGCCCACCGCGACCCGGCCACCTCCGGCGACCCCACCCCCACCGGCGGCCTCGGCGACGCGGGCGCGGTCTGCGCGGTGGCCGACCCGGCGGGCCTGACCACCGAGCTCCTCCCGGTCGAGGTCTCCCTCGCCCCCGGCCCGGCCCGCGGCCAGACGATCGTCGACCGCCGCCCGCGCCCCGGCGAGGCCGAGATCCACGAGGGCGTACGCGAACAGCCCCTCGTGGACGTGGCGTTGGACGTGGACGTGGAGCGCTACGTGAAGCTGTGGCTGACGACGGTCGAGGGCGCCTGAGCGATGTCCTGTCAGGCGCCCTTGCGTGACCTGCCTCGTCTTGGGGCAGGTTGAGGACGAGGCCCTTCAAGGGCCGAACGGGGGCCTGGGTGCAGAGCCCCCAGACCCCCGACGCGCGTGTCAGCCGCGCAGCGCCTTCCGGCGGCGGGTCGCGACGACGATGGCCGCGCCGCCCGCCAGCAGGGCGGCGGCCCCACCCGCGATCAACGGAGTGTTGCTGCTGGCGCCGGTCTCCGCGAGGTCACCGCCGCCGCCGTTCGGCGTGGCCGCCGGCGGGGCGGTCGACTCGGACGCGGACGCGGACGGCGACGGCGTGCCCGACTCGGACTCCGACGCGGACGGCGACGGCGACGCGGACGTGCTCGTGGACGGCGACTGCGACGGCGCCGTCGGCTGCGACGGCGACGGGGAGGACGGCGTCGACGGCGTTCCGCCACCGCCGGCCGGCGGGGACGACGGCGGCTGCTCGGTGACCGTGCAGTCCTTCGTGCCGCCGTTCCAGGCTGCGATCAGCTTGTCCTTGATGACCGGGCGGTCCGGCCCCTTGGGCAGGTCCCCGTGGACGAAGCCGTCCTTCGCGTCGAGCTTGCCGTCGAACTTGACCGCGCCCCGGTAGAGGTCGATCTGCGCGTAGCAGCCGGCGTCGGGCACGGCGATGTCGAGGGTGTCGGTCTGCCCCGGCTTGACCGTCACGCTGTCGAAGTCGACGAAGACCTGCTCGCCGGAGGTGCCGAAGCTGGCGCCGTGGGCGAGGTAGGAGGCGAGGGAGGCGGTGCAGGTGGTGGCGTCGCCTGCGGCGCGGACCGTGATGTGGACCTTGCCGTCCTTGCTGGGCTTGAGATTCTGGTCGTCGACGCGGACGGAGTCGAAGAACTTGGTGCCGTCGAGCGAGAACTGGCAGCGGTCGGTGCCTGTCTCGGTGCCCGCGCCGGTACCCGGCTGGTACTGGCCGCCGGACTTCCAGCCGTCGCCGCCGGGCGCCCCGGTGCCGGCGAAGGCCCCGGAGGCGGCGGCGACGGAGGCGGCGCACAGGGTGAGCGAAGCGGCGCCCGTCCCCAGCAGGCGGCGTACGGTGACACGTCTCGCTATGGACATGTGTTTCCCATCTTGGCGAGTGCCAGGGCTGGTCGGTCGGATCCGATTGGTCAGATCAGAAGAAACACGGGGCCCGTCGGTCACGGGCCACGGTGTGGCCCCATCGTCGTGTGGACGCCAGATCGCTGTCAACCTGCTCCAAACACAGCGGAGTTCAAATCTTCGTCACAATTTCCCCGCGTACGGAATGATCTGTTCCGAACGGTCAGGGCGTTCGCCTTCCCGGCAATCTGGACAGTCATCTCCCCATGACCGACTTCTCCTCCCACAATCCCGACTGGTGGCGTCAGGCCGTCGTCTACCAGGTCTATCCGCGCAGCTTCGCGGACGCCGACGGCGACGGCCTCGGTGACCTGCGCGGTGTCACCGACCGGCTGCCCCACCTGGCCGCCCTCGGCGTGGACGCCCTCTGGCTCTCCCCGTTCTATCCGTCCGAGCTCGCCGACGGCGGCTACGACGTCGCCGACTACCGGGACGTCGACCCGCGGCTGGGCTCTCTCGCCGACTTCGACGCCCTCGCCGCCGAGGCCCACCGGCTCGGCCTGAAGGTGATCGTCGACCTCGTGCCGAACCACACCTCCCACCGGCATGTCTGGTTCCAGGAGGCGCTGGCCGCCGGCCCCGGCTCCCCGGCCCGCGACCGCTATGTCTTCCGGGACGGACGCGGCCCGAGCGGTGAACTCCCGCCCACCGACTGGCAGTCGGTCTTCGGCGGCAGCGCCTGGCAGCGCGTCCCCGACGGCCAGTGGTACCTGCACCTCTTCACCCGTGAGCAGCCCGACCTCAACTGGGGCCACGAGGAGGTCCGCGAGGACTTCCGCACCACACTGCGCTTCTGGTCCGACCGGGGCGTCGACGGCTTCCGCGTCGACGTCGCCCACGCCCTCGCCAAGGACCTCGCCCACCCCCTGCGCGACCTGGGCGACCCCGAACTCAGCGGCGAGCAGGCCCTCGTACACCTTCCGCCCGGCACCCACCCCTTCTACGACCGCGACGAGGTCCATGAGATCTACCGTGACTGGCGCCGCGTCCTCGACTCCTACACCCCGCCCCGCACGGCCGTCGCCGAGGCCTGGGTCCCGGGCGCCCGCCGCGCGCTGTACGCCCGCCCGGACGAACTCAACCAGGCCTTCAACTTCGAGTATTTACAGGCGAGTTGGGACGCCGAACAGATCCGGGCGGTCATCGCGGACTCCCTCGCCACCGCCCGGGCCGTCGGCGCCTCGGCGACCTGGGTCCTGTCCAACCACGACGTCGTCCGGCACCCCTCCCGCCTCATGCTCCCGCCGGGCACGGACCAGAACGCCTGGCTCCTCTCCGACGGCCGCGCCCCGCACGTCGACGAGCCGGCCGGCCTGCGCCGGGCCCGCGCGGCGACGCTGCTGATGCTGGCGCTGCCGGGTTCGTCGTACGTCTACCAGGGCGAGGAGTTGGGCCTGCCCGAGGTCGCCGACCTGCCGGTGGAGGTGCTGCAGGATCCGCTGTGGGAGCAGACGGGCCGCGCCAGCAAGGGCCGCGACGGGTGCCGGGTGCCGCTGCCGTGGACGACGACGGGGCCGTCGTACGGCTTCGGCGCGGCCGGCGCGTGGCTGCCGCAGCCCCTGTACTTCGCGCGGTACGCCGTCCAGGCGCAGGACGGCGTGGAGGGCTCCACGCTGGAGCTCTACCGCACGGCCCTGCGGCTGCGCCGCAAGCTGCTGGAGGGCGAGGAGCTCACCTGGGCGCTCGAAACCCCGCCGGGTGTGCTGTCCTTCGCGCGCTGCGACGGTTGGCGCTGCGTGACGAACCTGTCGGCCGCGCCGGTGCCGCTGCCGCCGGGGGAGGTGCTGCTGAGCAGCGCACCGCTGGCCGGCGACGGACGACTCGCCCCGGACACGACGGCCTGGCTGGCCTAGGACCTGTCCCGGGAAAAGGTCTCGCCCCCGGCCGATGCCGGCCGCGTCCCGCGAACTGGAAGTGAAACATTCCGCTACGGCCACCTCGTCGGTCCCCAGTGGAGGCACATGTTTCCTCGTGTGCCCGAATGCCTCTCTGGGGAGGACAGTTGCGCAAGAGACTCAACGGACCCGGCCGGGTCGTCATGGCAGCGGCGCTCGTGCTGGCCGCGGGAGTGGTCACCGCACTTCCGGCCACCGCCGCCGCGACCCCGTGGTCGGCCTTACCGACCGCAGGCGCCTCGCCCGGCGGCGGGTCGCCCGCCGGCCTCGGGAAGGCCGACGCCCCCGTGTCCCGCTGGATCACCCTGATCACGGGCGACCGGGTCGGTGTGAGCGCGGCGGGGCAGCCCGTGCGGATCGTGCCCGGCAAGGGGCGCGAGCACGTACCCGTCAGGATCGAGCGGACCAAGGACCACACCCTGGTCCTTCCGCTCGACGCCCAGCCGCTCATCGACAAGGGCCAGGTCGACGAGCGGCTGTTCGACCTCAGGGAGCTCAACGCCGCCGCGTACCGCAAGCACCAGAAGTCGGGCACCGGGCTGATCGTCAGCTACCGCGACGGCGCCGCGGGCAGCGCCCCGCTGAAGGCGGCCCGGAGCCTGAAGTCCGAGCTGCGGGAGGACGGCGGGACCACCGTGCGCCGCTCCCTCCCGTCGATCGACGCCGAGGCCGTCACCGTGTCCGACGCGTCCGCGCAGGACGTCTGGGAGACCCTGACCCGCCCGGCCGGCAAGGCCCTCGCCGGACAGCGCACCGCCGACCCCGGGCTGCGCCGGATCTCCCTCGACGGCATGCGCCGGGCGAGCCTCGACAAGAGCATGGCGCAGATCGGCGTGCCCGCCGCACGGCAGGCCGGCTACGACGGCACCGGCGTGCGGATCGCGGTCCTGGACACCGGGGTCGACGAGACGCACCCCGACCTGCGGGGCCGGCAGGAGGCCGAGCAGAACTTCTCCGCCTCGCCCGACACCAAGGACCGCTTCGGCCACGGCACCCATGTGGCGTCCACCGCGGCCGGCACGGGAGCGAAGTCCGGCGGCACGTACGAGGGCGTCGCCCCGGGCGCCCGCATCCTCGACGGGAAGGTGCTCGACGACGACGGGTACGGCAGTGACTCCGAGGTCGTCGCCGGCATGGAATGGGCTGCCGCCCAGCACGCCGACATCGTCAACCTCAGTCTGGGACACCAGGACATGCCCGGCATCGATTTGGTGGAAGAGGCCGTCAACCGGCTCTCGGCCGAGCAAGGCATCCTCTTCGTCGCCGCCTCCGGAAACAGCGGCCCGGACGCGCACACCGTCGAGTCGCCCGGGAGCGCCGAGCAGGCGCTGTCGGTGGGAGCGGTCGACGGCAGCGACGCCGTCGCCTCGTTCTCCGGCCGCGGCCCGGCCGCCGACGGCACGGTGATCAAGCCGGACATCACGGCGCCCGGCGTGGACATCACCGCCGCCGTCCCCTCCGGCAGCGTGCTCGCCGGACGGTACGGCGAGCAGCCGCCCGGATACACCACGCTCTCGGGAACGTCGATGGCCACCCCGCATGTCGCGGGCGCGGCGGCGCTGCTCAAGCAGGAGCATCCCGACTGGACGGGCGCGCGGTTGAAGGCGGCGCTCGTCGCCGCTGCCCGGCCGTCCGGCGCGGGCGCGCTCGCGGAGGGCGGCGGTCGTGTGGACGTCGCCGCGGCGATCGGGCAGACGGTTCTCGCCGAGCCCTCGTCGGTGGCGTTCGCCCGGCAGTCCTACCCGCACGCGGACGACACGCCGGTCACCCAGCAGATCACCTACCGCAACCTCGGCAGTGAGCCGGTCACCTTCGACCTGTCGGTGGCCGCGACGGGCCCCGACGGAAAGGCCGCCCCGGCGGACATGTTCGCGCTCGACGCGCGGCGGCTGACCGTCCCCGCGAACGGGACGGCCACGGTCGCCCTGACGGCCGACACCCGGCCCGGCGGCGACGTCAACGGCGTGTACACGGCGATCGTGAAGGCCACCGGCGCGGCCCAGACCGTCGAGACGACGGCGGCCGTCGAACGCGAGGTCGAGACATACGAGGTGACGGTCCGCCACCTCGGAACCGACGGCGAGCCGGCCACGACCGTCCACTGGCCCGGCCTCTACCTGCTCTCCGGTCTCGGCGTCGCAGGAGAGAACTACGCGAGCAGTCCCTCGAAGGGCTCCTACACGGTGCGCGTGCCGAAGGGGGACTACTACCTCGAGGCGATGATCTACGGTTCGGACGAGGTCCGGAGTCAGCTCACGGCGCCGCACTTCGAGGTCACGAAGGACACGACGGTCACGCTCGACGCCCGCACCGCGAAGCCCATCGACATCACCGGTCCCGATCCGGCCGCGGAACGCCAGGCCGCCGATGTGTACACCGAGCTCAACACCCCTGATTTCGGTTTCTCGACCGGCATGGCCGGCACCGACTTCTCGACCATCCGCACCGCACAGCTCGGCCCCGACTTCGCGGCCAAGGGCACCCTGTTCCAGGGCTTCGACGCGTTCGACGTCAACGGCACGAAGGAGTACCGCCTCTCCTACGGCGGCAGGACGACCCGGCTGGCCACGGGCTTCGAACGGCATCCGAAACCGGCGGACCTGGCGAAGATCGACGCCCGGCTGGGGGCCACGGTCCCCGGGAAACAGGGGATGCTCACCGCCCGACCGATCATCCCGGACGCCTTCGGCTCCATCTTCAGCCCGGGCGTCATGCGTCCGCTGCCCGTGGCGACGACGACGTACGCGACGACGGAGGCGAGCGCCGACTGGTCCACCGCGCTGGAGCAGTACGACGACAGCGGGAGCTACCCGGAGCTGTCGCACGGCACGGGCGTCCAGCGCTACGAGGCCGGCCAGTCCTACCGCCGTGACCTGGGCGTCGGAGTCTTCGGCCCCGCTCTGGAGACGCGCGAGAGCGAGGGTGTCACGCGCGACGGCGACCGGATCACGGGATGCCTCAGCCTCCTCAGGGACGGCACGGGCAACTGGAGTTCCGGGAACGACGACGCCGTCTCCGCCACGCTGTACCGCAACGGAGTCGAGGTCTCTTCCTCACCGAACCTCCTGGGCTGCTGGGAGGGCGTCACCGCCCCGGCGGACTCGGGTGACTTCAAGCTCACGGCGAAGGCCTCCCGCGGCGGCCCGGCGGCCGCGGCCACCGAGGTCGAGGCGACCTGGACCTTCGCCTCCGCCCACACCACGGGGGAGCAGGCACTGCCGATCTCGGTGGTCCGTTTCACCCCGCACCTCGACGGCGACTCGACGGTCCCCGCCGGGGCGGTCACCCGGGTGCCGGTGACGGTGGTCGGCGCGGCGGCCGGCGCGAACCTCAAGTCGCTCACCGTCGAGGTCAGTTACGACGGCACGACCTGGAAGAAAACGCCGGTCGGCAAGCTCGGGTTCTTCGTCCGCAACCCCGCGGCCGGTAAGAGCCTCTCGCTGCGCGCCACGGCGGTCGACAAGCAGGGCAACACCCTCACCCAGACGATCCACAACGCCTTCCGGGGCGATTGACCCCGAACAGCACAGGAGCGGGCCGGTCGACATCGCGTCGGCCGGCCCGCTCCGCCGTGCATGCGTGGGCCGATGCCCGGGCGGCTACCGGTTGTTGCCTGCCACCGCGGCGCCGAGGTCCAGGGGGGTGGAGGTGGGGTTCGGCGGCGGGGTGAGCACGATCAGCGGCTGACCGGCCGGCGGGACCGGCGGGGTCATGTCCGACTTGGGCAGCTTCGGCGGGGTCGTCTGGTTGAACAGCGTGGTGTCGAAGTCGACCAGGCCGGTCTTCTCCATCACCGTGATGTGGTCCAGGACGGTGTCGTTGGCCTGGTCGGCCAGGGCGCGTATCAGCGTGTTCTTCGTCGTCGAGCGGATCTTCGCGATGGTGTTGAAGATCGAACCGTGCGTCATGCGCAGGATGTTGGCGAAGTCGACGTCGAACTGCTTGCCCTGGTCCGCCTTGAGGGTGTTGACGAAGCCCTCCTGCTGCGGACTGGCCACGTTGGGGATCGTGATGTTCAACATCGGCGCGATCTTGCGGCAGGACTCGTCCAGCGCCGCGTGCCCGTCGATCAGGTGCTGACTGGCGGTGAGAACGCCCTTGCTCTGCCCCTTCTGCAGACCGATCTGCCCCACCGGGTACTCCCACAGACCGGCCGCCCGCACTGCCACCACGAAGGACCGGTCGCCTTCCGTCAACGGACCCCACTGGGTGTTGGCGATGATCCGGTCGGTCGACGTGGACACCGTGTCCAGGCCGAGCATCGATGGGTACGCGAGAGCGCCGAGCGTCAGTGCCAACGCGCCGCCCACGAAGAGAGTTCCCATCGCGTTCCGCGAAAGTTGCACCGTTCCTCCTGCCCGGTCGGGGAATCCGCCGAAGTGCCGTCGATGTGCCGTCGGTGTGCGTCACTTGGCGGGTCGGACAGAGAGAAATACGAACGCGAGCCGGTTCGGACTCATCCGGCCCGGTAAAAACTTCGCCGACGACGAATCGGCGGACAGCCGGGCGGATGGCCGGGCGAGGGGGCGGGGGATGGCAGCGAGGTTGATCGGTATCACGTACTACCCGGTGAAGGGCTGTGCGGGGACCCCGCTCACGGCGGCGACCCTGACGCGCACCGGCCTGCCGCACGACCGCACATACGCGATAGCCGATGAGAAGGGCGACCTGCGCTGGCAGTGGGGCGACCCCCGACTGGCGCTGATCACACCGGAGTTGACGGCCTCGGGCGAACTGATCCTGAAGGCGCCGGGCAGCCCGCCGGTGCAGGCGGGCTGCCCGGCGGACGACGGGGCGGTGAACGCCTGGCTGACCGACGTACTCGGCGTCCCGAGCACCCTGGTCCGCTCACCGGCGGGCAACGGCAACCGCGTGCATGTGGTCTCCCGCTCCAGCCTGGACGCCCTGAACCGCCGCATCCGCGAACGCGGAGCCGCCCCCGTCCCGCTGACCCGCTTCCGCCCCAACCTGGTGGTGGACGGCTGGGCCGCCCCGCACACGGAGAACAGCGCGGCGAGCCTTCGCATCGCCGACGCCGAACTCGCCTTCACGGAGGGCACGATCCGCTGCGCGGTCACCATGATCGACCAGTCCACCGGCCGCCGAGCGGGCCCGGAACCCCTGCGCACCCTCGCCGACCACCACCGCGCGGACGACGGCGGGGTCGTCTTCGGCGCGTACTTCGAGGTACGGCGGGAGGGCAGCGTGCGGCTGGGGGACGAGGTGCTGCTGTCGGCGGAGGGGGATCCGGGGCCTGCCGCCGGGTGCTAGGCGCCCTCGGCGTCCTTGAGGAGGCGGCGGGCCCGCAGGGCGCGGTTCATGGTGTGGATACGGATCGCGGTGAACAGGACGACGGCGGCGCCGAGGGCAGCCATCTTCCACTCGTCGTCCCGGACGGCAGCGTAGAAGAGGAAGCCGCTGAAGAGGACGCCGAAGGCCGTGAGCAGGGGCTCGCGCACCCAGAACGGCAGGAGGCGCAGCAGGGGACCGATCATCCGGACACTTCAGCAGGCGCGGCCCGTGTGTGCTGTGACGGAGGCCACAGTTCCGGGAGTTTCTGTGAGTTTCTGTGTGCGTCAAGTGAAGAACGTGTGTGAGGTGGCGGGGAGGGTGGGGGCGTGTGCGCTGCGACCCTGCGAGGGCGCAGGGCGTTGGTCCGAACGGATGACAGAGAAACCTTCCCGCTTCCGATCTGCGGATGAGAAACCTCGTGCGTCTCCGGCACTCCGTTGCCGCCGCCTGCGGCGCCCTCGCCACCCCCGCCCACGCCGCGACCGGCGACTTCGGGTACCAGGTCGTCGGGCTGAACGGGGAACCGATCTCGGTCGCCCTCCACGACCCGGCCAGCGGTGAGTGCGTCACGCTCGCCGAAGTCGCGGACCCGGACGCCTCCGAGCCCGCCTTCGCCCCGCACAACGACACCGACGAAACCGCGGTCGTCTTCACCGAGCCCGACTGCTCGGGCGACTCCTGGACGCTGCGCCCGCACGGTCGCCCCGCCACGGACCGCCTCAAGCTGCGCTCGGTCGTCTTCCTTCCGTGAGGACGCGGGCGAGAACGTGAACGTGAGAGCCCCCGTCCGGCTGCTTCGGCGCCAGCGGACGGGGGCTCTCACGTAGCTGGTAGGGCCACCTCGCGCATCGGGGGATTGTGGAGACGAGTGCCCCTGTGGGGGCGTGAACGGCTACTCAGACGAGCCGCTTGCGACCCCAGATGAAGAGGAACGCCACGACGCCGGCCGTCAGGGCGAACAGAATCGACGCGCCGAACCACTGCATACTGCTCATCTGCGATATGGGGATGTAGTCAATCGACGAGCCGACGATGTCCGCTTTCTTCATGCACAGCTGAGTCGCCTCCTCCGTCGACGTTTCCGCACACATGTTCAAGTCGAACAGTTTCCCGCTACCGCTGACATACGAGGTGTCGAGCACGTGCGCGGTGCGGGGCACCGACGACGGGAATGTGATCGGGGCACCGGGACTGACCGGCTTGGTGGTGGCCGTGACGATGTCGCCGAGCGACAGCTTGAAGTAGCCCCAGGCCGCCTGGACGGCGACGGTGAAGCCGAGGGTCACGACCATGGCCACCAGCGTGCGGCGCAGGATCACACCGATCAGCACCCCGCCGAACACGGAGAGGAGGGAGAGGGCGACGGGCACCGGGCCCGTGGTGTTGAAGAACTCCCTGGAGGTCCAGTCAAGGTCCACGTTCTGGGCCTTGATGGGGCTCCACCACCAGGCGAACACAGCCGACAGCGCGACCGTGGTCACCGTGACGACCAGCCCGGTCAGCGCCAGCTTCGTGGCGAGCCAGCGGTTGCGGCTCACGGACTGGGCGGCGATCAGCTTGGCCGTGCCGTTCTCCAGGTCGCCCGCGAGCAGCGGGGCGCCGAGGAGGACACCGAGCATGACGGGTATCGCCGTGAGACCGGTGGTGACGGTATTGAACGCGCCGATGTAGGGCGAGAGCTCCTTTTCCGCGTTGTCGAGGTTCTTGGCGGGAAAGCCGTAGGAGCTGAGGAAGTCCATCATCTGGCCGCGCTGGTAGACCATCCAGGCCACGCAGAGCACGGTGGCGGCGATCATGGTCCAGAACGCGGCCCGGTGCTGGCGCCAGACCAGCCAGGTCATACCGCTCAGGCGGGGACGCCGGGTGACCTGCGTGGTGGTCGCGTTCCCGGCCCCGTGCCTGGGTCCGTTCTTGGTTGCGTTCATGGTGCCGTTCATCGTCCGGTTCGCTGTCCCGTTCTTGCCGTCGGTCGAGGGGCGGGTGAAGGTGCTCATGCCGCCGCCGTCCCGGTGCCGAACGCCTGGCCCTGGACCTGGGCGGTGGGGGTGATCAGCGGTGGTGCGTCGGGTGAGCGGAGATAGGCGAGCAGGAGTTCCTCCATGCTCGGGGCGGCCACCTCCCAGGGGCCGGTGACCGGGCCCTCCGGGCGGATGAGCGCGGTGAACTGCCGTCCGCTGGTCCGGGCCTCGACGAGGGTGTGGTACCCGAGGGCGGCGGGCAGGCCCTCGCCCTCCCGGGCCCCGGTGACCACGGTGTGCACGGTCATCAGGTCGTCCACGTCACCGGCGAGGCGCACTCCGCCGCCGGAGACGACGACGAGGAAGTCGCACACGTTGTCGAGTTCGGCGAGGACGTGGGTGGACATCAGCACGGTGGTGCCGCGCTCGCCTGCCTCGGCGAGGAGGGTGCCCATGAGTTCGTGGCGCACGACCGGATCGAGGTCCGACATCGGCTCGTCGAGCAGCAGCAGGTCGGGGCGCTTGCCGAAGGCGAGGGCGACGGCGACGCGGGTGCGCTGGCCACCGGAGAGGGTGCCGATCTTCGCGTCGAAGGGCACGTTGCCCGCGCGGACGATGTCCTCGGCGGCGCGCTGGTCCCAGCCGGGGTTCAGCTCCCGCCCCAGCCGCAGGGTCTCCGCCACGGTGAAGCGACGGAACAGCGGCTTCTCCTGCGCCAGGAAGGCCGTACGCCGACCGGACTCCACCGCGCCCGGCGCCTGGCCGAACAGACTGAGCGAGCCCTGCGTCGGCTTCAGGACATGGGCCGCGAGGTTCAGCAGCGTGGTCTTGCCCGCCCCGTTGGGGCCCACCAGCCCGCAGATCCTGCCCGCCGGAAGCCGGAAGGTGCAGTCCCGCAGCGCCCAGCCCCGCCGGTAGCGCATCCCCAGTCCGTACGCCTCGAGCGCCGGCTCCCCCGCATACATGACGTCACTCACCTGTGCTCCTCGTTGTCGTGACCCCCGTGACCCCCGTGACCCCCGTGACCCCCGTGACCCCCGTGACCGCCGTGGTCCCGGTGGCGTACTGCTTCTCCAGTGCCGACGCGACCAGCGCGGCCACGTCCTCCTGCTCCAGACCGGCCCCGGCCGCCTTCGACATCCACGCCACCAGCTCCCCGTACAGCGGCGAGTCGGTGCCCGTCTCTGGGCGGCCCAACGTGCGGCGTACGAAGGTGCCCTGGCCCGGTCGCGGTTCGACCAGGCCCTCGCGCTCCAGCTCGCGGTACGCCTTGAGGGTGGTGTTCGGGTTGACCGCGCTCGTCTCGGAGACGTCCTTGGCGGTGGGCAGCCGGTCGCCCGGCGCCAGTACGCCCAGGCGCAGGGCCTGCTTGGTCTGCTGCACGATCTGCTGGAAGGCGGGGACCCCGCTCCGCCTGTCGATGCGGTACTCCACGGCCACCACTCCCTTCCATCATCATTCCACTATGTGATTAGTGGAATGATGATGGAAGGGAGTGACGGCAGTTGTCAACGGGATCCGGGAACGGGTCCGCAACGGTCACCGCGCGTATCCGGGTCCTGCTCGACGCGCCCGGGGTGCCAGAGTCATGCCGCAGACGCGGGGTGTGGCAGGCCTTCCCCCCGCTCACCGGCGGTGATCAGGCGCCGCTGCCGTCCTGCGGCTTGATCCGCCGGACAGGCCCTTGCCGGTTGACGGAAGGTTGACCAGTTCGCGGAAGAGTCCGGACCAAATCGCGGGCGAGTCCTGGTGAACCCCCGGCCTAGATTCGCTGCATGTCCATGCCACAGCGGCCCCATCAGCCCGCAAGGGCTGCCGCCATGCGTCCACTCCCCGTCCTGCCCTACCGCAAGCCCACCAAGGGCCGTGACTACTGGGTGATCGACGACGTCTTCCCCGAGGCCGACGTCGCCGCGATCCGCGAGCGCTGTCTCGCCAAGGACGACTGGGTCAAGGGACACCCGTACACGGCGGAGAGCTGGCCCGGACTGCGCACCATGCCGGGGCTGGAGCCGGGCGAACTCGGGCGCGTGGAGCGGCTGGTGAGGAAGGCGACGGGCGCGCAGAGACTGTGGGTGCAGCAGGCCCCCGGCGGCGGCACCCTCAACCACAACTGCATCCAGGTGGTCGGCGAGGGGGAGAGCTCGCCCCGGCCGCACTCCGACTCGCGTGCGCTGTGCAGGTACGCCGCCGTGCTGTACCTCAACCCGTCCGTGCCCAAGGACTGCGGGACCAGTTTCTACCGGCAGTCCCTGCCCGGCGGGCGGCTCGGCGGCAACGTCGTCCAGGCCCCGCACAACAACCTCGTCGAGGCCCTCGGCACCCGGTTCGTCGCGCCGGACGCCTTCGAGGAGGACGTACGCGTCCCCCACAAGTACAACCGGCTGCTCCTCTACAACGCCAACCTCATCCACAGCGCGACCGGTTACTCCGGCACCACGCTGGAGGAGAAGCGGATGACGGCCGTCTTCTTCTGGATGGCCTGAGCCCTCGGCTGTCAACGGCTGTCCCGCCGCCACACCCACACCCCTCCCACCCCACTGATCCCAGGCCGGCGCTCCGGACGCCACCGCCTTCCGCCCAGTCCGCGTCAGTACCGCACCGCCCGCGCCACCTCCGTCTTCACCTTGCCGGAGAGTGTGCGGTTGCTGCGGGCGGTGGCCGTGCCGGTCTTGCCGGCCTGGACGTCCGAGACGGTGACGAGGACCGTGTCGAGCCGGTTGCCCGCGGAGTCCGCGAAGTCGACCTGGACGGCGAAGGACTTCGTCGAGTCGGCGCTGTTGGTGACGGTGATCTCGACCGTGCTGCGGCCGCCGTCGGTGCCCGGCGTGCCGAGCTTCACATCGCCCTTGACGTCCGCCCCGCCCTTGATCGCGTCGAGCTCGCGGCCCACCTGCGCCGTCGCCGACGCGAAGGCCGACGACACCGACGAGGGGGTGTTGCCGTCCGAGCAGCCGGTGAGTGCGACGGCGCAGCAGATCGCCGCCGCCGTCAGCGACAGCACGCCCTTGATGCGCGGCATCGTGCCTCCTGTGATGGTTTCCCGGGCTCCTCCAGTGAAGGGGTCTTCGGCCCCGTCCGCATGCCGGCTCACCCGTACGGCGCACCCCCGTGGTGACCGCCCCCGCCCGGACAGAAGGTCGACAAAGGACAGCCGTCTATAGAAACGGGCAGCGCCATGAGCGACCAGACCCACTCCAACCCGTCGCCGTCGCACTCGCACTCGCACGCGCCCCCGGTCTGGGACCCGTCCCACCAGGGCACCGGCACGCCCGGCCGGACCTCGCCGCCGCCGGCCCACGCCGGACTGGCCGCCGGAGGGGTCCTCTTCGCGGGCGTGCTCATGTTCGTGAGCGGGATCCTCGCCGTCTTCCAGGGCATCGCCGCGATCTCCGACGACGACGTCTACGCCCGCGTCGGCGACTACGTCTACGAGATGAACCTGACCGGCTGGGGCTGGATCCTGCTGATCGTGGGCGCCGTGGCGGCGGTGACCGGTTGGGGGCTGCTCAAGGGGGCCGAGAGCGCCGAGTGGGCGCGGATCAGCGGCATCGTGCTGGCCTCACTGAGCCTGATCCTGCAGTTCCTGTTCCTGCCGTACGCGCCGGTCTGGGCGCTCGTCCAGATCGCCATCGACGTGTTCGTGATCTGGGCGCTGGCCGCACCGTCCGTAGCATGAGCCGGTGATCATCGACTGGGAACTGACGGGGCACGGCTGGGCGCGCTGCCGGTTGTCGGCCGCCGATGGACAGGAGGTCGGCCTCGTCTGCGGTTACCTCACGGACGCGCTGGCCGACCTGGTGGCGGCCGCGGGCGGTCTGTACGGGCCGGCGAGGGAGATCCGCTTCTTCTTCGACGACGAACCGACGGAACTGCGCTGGGTGTTGAGCCGCGGCGGGAGCGAGGAGGCGGACGACGTGGAGGTGACGGTGTACCGCTTCCCGGACGTGGCCGTGAGCCCCGACCTGCCCGACTCCGCGGGCACGGTCGTCTGGCGCTCCACGCAGTCCCGCCCGGATTTCGTCCACGCCGTGCTGGAGGCGGCGGAGGCCGTCCTCGCACGGTACGGCGAGGAGGGCTACCGCGAGCGCTGGGGCCGGTACGACTATCCGGTCGCCCTGGTCCAGGACCTGCGCCGACTGCACCTGCGCGACGACGCCTGCGGCGCGGCCCATGATCAGGGGGCGGCGGATGCTCCGGACGCCGATGGGACCGGTGGGGCCGATGGGACCGGTGGGGCCGGTGGGGTCGTTGGGGCAGATAGGGCGAATGGAGTTGGCGGGGCTGGCGGGGCCGGTGGAGCCGGCGGGGCCGGCGGGGCCGATGACACTGATGGGGTCGACGGGGGCGCGGACACGTCGACGGCCTTGCGGCGCAGCCAGGGCAGGGGCGGTACCGCGGAGCCGAAGTAGGGGGTGATCCGCACCTCGAAGTGGAGGTGTGGTCCGGTGACGTTGCCGGACGCGCCGGAGAGGCCGATCCGCTGACCGGCCGCCACGTGCGCGCCCCTGCGTACGTCGAGGCGGGACAGGTGGGCGTACTGCGTGAAGTAGCCGTCGCCGTGCCGGATCAGGACCTGGTTGCCGAAGCCGTCGCCGCAGGTCGTCGCGCGGACGGTGCCGGCGCCGACGGCGTACACGGGCGTACCGGAGTCCACGGCGAAGTCCTGGCCGGTGTGACGGTGGGCCCAGCGGGAGCCCTTGGCGGCGAACCCGGCGGAGAGCCAGTAGCGGCGGGTCGGGGCCGTCCAGTCCCGAACACGCTGCCCGGACGAGCGGGCGGCTGAGGGTGGGCGGCTGGGGTCGCCGAAGGGACAGTGGCCGTCCCGCCCGGAGGGATCGACGGCGACCGGGTCACCGAACTCCTTCGCCGTCGCCCGCAGCATGTCCCACAGGCCGGCGCGCAGCGCCTTGCGACGGCGTTCGGCGTCCTTGATCTGCGTGGGGAGCGCGTCGGCCTCCCGGAGCCGGTCGACCCGCTCGCGAGCCGCCTCGTGCGCGCGGATCGCACGGTCGGCGGTCGTGCCCGACCCGCCGCCCCCGCTTCCGCCCCGGCCGCCTCCGCCTCCGCTTCCGGCTCCGGCGGGCATGGCGGCGAGCAGGAGGAGGGCGAGGGCGAGGAAGACGGCCGTCCCGGTCGCGGTACGCAGACGCGCATGGTGTTCTCGTCCCATCGTGTGATGGTCGGCCAGGGTGGGACGGTCAGGGCGGCCACGCGCCCGAAGACGGCCGGGTTTCACCCACCCGGCCCCGTCGCCCCGGCCGCTGCCCCGCCCGCTGCCCCGCCCGTCGCGGAGCCCATCAGGGAGCGGTAGACGGCGGACGAGCGCGGATTGGCGGCGCATCTCCAGACACCGTGCGGGCAGTAGTCGCTGATGGTCTGGTAGAGCGGCCGGTTCTCGGCGAACCAGGTGAGCATGCCCCGTACGTACTCGGGGTCGTCGCCGTTGCGGTACAGCCCCCACTCGGGATACGACACCGGCTTGCCGTGCGCCCGCGCGAACCGCACATGGGCGGCGAGGCCGTACGGCTCGGCGATCTGCTCGTCGAAGGGCATGCCGTGGGGCTGGTCGTAGGCGTCCATGCCGACGACGTCGACGTACCGGTCGCCGGGGTAGCACGCGGTCCACGGCACGGCGTCCCGCCCCCGACTGGGCGTGAACTCGAACCGGAACCGCTGCCGCCCCCCGCCCACGGACCGCATGGCGTCGACGATCCGCGCCCAGTACCGCCGCCAGGCAGCCGGATCGGGCCCGCACCGATGGGTGTACGTGATCCCGTTCATCTCCCACCCCACCACCAGCACCGCATCGGGCACCCCGAGCGCGACGAGCCGCCGGGCCAGCGCGCGGAAATGCCCGTCGTAGTCGCCGCGGGCCCCCTTGCGCAGCTCCTCCCGCACGACCGCGTCGGACACCCGCTCCTCGGTCCGCTCCAGCATCGGCACGTTCAGCACGAACATCCGGTCGGCGCGCTGCCTCCGCCACCGCGCCCAGTACTCCAGATAGCCGGGCGCGCCCTCGATGTTGCTCCACCGGTCCCCCGGCAGATACGCGTGCCCGACCCGAGGCGTCGCAGCCCCCAGCCACTCGTCCAGCCCCGCGATCCGCCGTACCCCGTCGCCGTCGAACCCCACGTACGCCCCGAACGCCCCACCCGGCACCCCGACCCCCTTCCCCACGGGAACGCAGGCGGGCCCGACGAGCACAAGAAGGGCGGCGAGGAACGGCCCGAGCGCCACCCGAAGGGCACGCAGGGCGCGCAGGACGCGAAGGAATCGAAAGGCGCGAAAAAACCGAAGGGGGCGGACCACCGGCTCAGAATGACGCCACGCCCCCTCCCGCACCCCGAACTCACCGACGAACCACCCGGACCGGGGACGGCGAACGGCTGTCGCCCGCCCGGCAGCCTTCTCCGCTCATCCACGATCTGCGCAAGCACTGACGCCCGCTTCTTTTCCTCCTCAACAGGCAACCCACATAAGGCTTTTACATGTCTCACAGGGTGCTCACGGTTTCGGCCGGGACGTGTGGGGTGCGTCCGTGCAACTGCGGTCGGTTCTGTGGGCTGTCCAGTCCGATGCCCCTGACCAGGGCACTCGCAGACGAGGAACCGATGACCAGACAGCACCATCGCAAGGGCCTGCAGCGTGCGGCGTTCGCCGCGGGGGCCGCGCTCACCGTCGTCGCCGTCGCCGGGGCCGCTCCCGGAGCCGGCGCCGCGACGGCGAGCCCGCCCGGCACGCCGAAGCTCAAGCTGATCGCCGCGTCGAAGGCCGTGACCCTCGACCGGTACGAGGGGGAGGGGGGCGCCGGGGTCTACCTCGACCTCGGCACCTACGTCACCGTCGACAACGCTCCGCTGGAGCTGAAGGTGACCCGTAAGTCGTACAAGGACCCCGTCGTCGC
Source organism: Streptomyces sp. NPDC050121 (assembly GCF_044460385.1). Lineage (NCBI taxonomy): Bacteria > Bacillati > Actinomycetota > Actinomycetes > Kitasatosporales > Streptomycetaceae > Streptomyces > Streptomyces sp. NPDC050121. Next base: position 57,650 of record NZ_JBITJV010000046.1, read on the forward strand.
CCAGCAGATCCTGCGCAACGGGACGAAGACGACGACGAAGACGCTGCCTGCGGGCACCGTCAAGGACTTCAGCGGGCTGCCCGGCTTCCTGGAGGTCTCCATCAAGAACGCGGCCGGGGTGGAGGTGCGCAAGACGCAGGGCAACTTCTGTCCCAACAACGCCTCCGGGCGACTGCGTCCGGACGCCCCGGCCACCTCGCACTATCCGGAGAGCTGCTCCACCAACCCCTTCACGCTCGGCTCCGTCTGGGGCGTCGAGAAGGGCTGGGCGTCCAACTCCTCCACCGTCGACTACGACAAGCCGGTGGACCTGCCCGTCGGCGAGTACACGGCCAAGGTGTCGGTCGCGAAGAAGTACCGGGACCTCTTCGGCATCCCGAACGACCAGCCCACCGTCAAGGTGACGGTGCGTCAGGAGAGTGACGGCGGAGGCGTCGGCCTGCGTTCCTCGACGTCCTCCCACGGCGCCCACGACATGGCCGGCATGAAGGACATGGAGGGCATGGAGGGTATGCAGGGCATGGCCGCCGGTCATCACTACGGCCCCCGTGGCGCCGACGCCCCCACGCCCTCCGCGCTCTCGCACGCCCTGGAGGCCCGCGGTCTCACCCACCTGGGCGACGGCGCCGGTCACACCGACGGCTCCCGGATCGCGCCGGCGCTGAAGGCCGCCGGCCAGCGGCCCACCGGCCGGGCGGGCGCTCCCGCCAACGTGCCCAAGCCCGACCTGCGTTCGCTGCCCGCCTGGGACATCGCGGTCACCGACGGCGAGGACGGCGACGTCCCCGGCAAGGACTACCTCGCCTTCAGCGCCAACGTCTGGAACGCCGGCCCCGCCCCCCTCGTGGTGGACGGCTTCCGCAAGCCCGGCGCCGAACTGATGGACTCCTACCAGTACTTCTACGACGCCAAGGGCAAGCAGGTCGGCTACGCGCCCGCCGGCACCATGGAGTGGGACCCGCGCATCGGCCACGAGCACTGGCACTTCACGGACTTCGCCAGCTACCGGCTGCTCGCCGCCGACCAGCACGAGATCGTCAAGAGCGGCAAGGAGGCGTTCTGCCTCGCCAACACGGACGCGATCGACTACACGGTGAAGAACGCCAACTGGCACCCGAACAACACCGATCTGTCGACGGCCTGCGGCGAGCAGAACTCCATCTCCGTGCGCGAGGTCCTCGACGTCGGCTCCGGTGACACGTACACCCAGTACCGGCCCGGCCAGTCCTTCGACATCACCGACCTGCCCAACGGCACCTACTACATCCAGGTCATCGCCAACCCGGCGAACCGCCTGCAGGAGGCCAACACCAAGAACAACGTCTCCCTGCGCAAGGTCGTCCTGGGCGGCACCCAGGGCGCCCGCAAGGTGACGGTCCCGCCGGTGGACCTGATCGACGCGCCGTAACCCGCCTTGCATCGGCGGAGCCGTCGCGGGCATGCGGACCATCCGCTGGACAGCCTCCGCTGGACAGCGGCGCCGACCTGCTGCGACGCTCCGCCGATGACGCTCGCCGACCTCCTCGCCTCCGTCGCCCTGACCGCCCGACTGGGCCCGGTGCACGTCGACGCCACGTCCTCGTAGCCGGGCTCGCGCGCCACGGTGCACTCGACGGACAGGGCGCGGACCCCGTCGGCCGGTGTCATACGCGTGCACCCCGACTCTCCGCGATGCGGTGCACGGCTGTCAGCGACTCGGACATCCGGGCCAGCAGATAACGGAGCTGGACGGTGGTGGAGCCCTTGTCTGCTAGCAAGTCGCCCGCGTGGCCCAGGAGTTCGACCGCCATGGCCAGTTGGACGCGCTCCATGTCGTCGGCGATCCGGGAGACGTGTCCGGTGCCGTCGCCGACGACGTATGCGGGGTTGCCCTCGGGGGTCGTCCAGGGGAGGAGGCGAGGAGCGTGGTGGGTCACCCGTTCTCTCCCGCACGGTGACCGAGGCACGCTCCGATGCCGAAGCCGAGCACCATCGGCGGGGGTGAGGGTGGCGGGGCCGGGGCCGGGGCCGGGGCCGGGGCCGGGGCCGGGGTCGTGGTCGGCAGTGGCGGAGGAGGGGCCGGTGTGGTCCGGGAGAAGCGTCGCAGCAACGCCGTGAGGCGACGGGGAAAGCGAATGCGGATGCGTGGATTCATGAGACAAGCGTCGGGTGCCTGAACGTACAGTTCCAGTACACGCAGCGTGACAAATGCCTTGTCACACAGGGGAGTTAGCTCATGGCCAACGCTTTCGGTGACTGGCTCAAGCAGCAACGCGAGTCGGCCGGCCTCACCCAGCAGGCACTCGCGGACCGTGCGGTGATGACCCGGACCCATATCGCCCACATCGAGGCGGGTCGACGGGTGCCTTCGGAGGACGACGCGAAGAGACTCGACAGGGCCTTGAACACGGGGAACGTGCTGTTCAGCTTCTTGCCCAAGAACGAGGACAGGGCGGTTGCGGAGCACTTCGAGGCGGCCCGACAGTTCGAGCAGCAGGCCGTCATGATCCGCGAGTTCGCGCCGTCATTCGTCCCCGGTCTGTTGCAGACCCGGTCGTACGCGGACGCGGTTCTGCGCACGGGCTTCCCTCGGCTGAGTGAATCAGAACGTGACAGGGCCGTTGTCACACGACTGGAGCGCGCTCACGTGCTAGAGGATCCGGTGACCCCCACACTGTGGGCGCTGCTGGACGAGTCCGTCATCCGACGGCCGGTCGGCGGTCCGACCGTCATGGCGGAGCAGCTCACGCACATCGCGGACCTCGCCGACAGTGAGCGCATCCGCCTCCACGTCATGCCGTTCGGTATGGGGGCCTACATGCTTCTCGGGGGAATGTTGGCGCTCATGTCGTTCGAGGATCAGCCCCCGGTGGCTTACGTGGAGGGCCTGTTCACGGGAAGGGTTGAGGACTCTCCATCCCTGGTCCGGCGGTATCAGAACACATACGATTTGGCATTGGGAGATGCCCTGCCCCAGAAGCAGTCACTGGAACTTCTGCGGGCCACAGCAGAGGAACACGGTCACCATGACAGCTGAGAACGCCATTCCCCGCGCCTCCGCGCTGAGCGCTTGGCGCAAGTCCAGCTACAGCGGCGCCGACCAGGGCAGCTGCGTCGAGGTCATCGACGACTACCCCGCCGCCGTCCCCGTTCGTGACTCCAAGACCCCGCACGGCCCCGCCCTCCTCATCCCGGCGGCCGGCTGGTCGGCTTTCGTCGAGGCGCTCAAGGCCGGGAAGTTGGCGGTATGACCGCGACGTGACGATGTGACAGAGCCCCTGTCACATCGTCATGTGAGAGCGCGGTTCGGGGGCGCGCGGAGGCACCCCTCGTGTGTCTTGCCCGGGGCAACCCTTCCGTTGCTTCGTTCGTCTCCTGAGTCGCCTGTGCTTTTCGGACGTATTCCTACACGCGTGTAGGGTTCCGACGTTCGGCGGTGACCAACGCCGACGATCCGAGCACGGTGTACGGGGTGACAACGGCCGAGGCGGAGGGCGAGCGCCGGTGAGCGGAACGAGAAGGCGTGGACGTACTCCAGTGGAGGCGACCGGCCGCGGGAACATCCGGGGGAACGGTCCCGCGGGCAGGGGCAGGGGGGCCGGACCGGGCAGGTCCGGCGGGACCCGGCTGACCCGGCGCGGGCGGATCCTCGCGTGGGGGGCCGGTGTGACGGCCGTCGTCGTCCTCGGCATCGGCGGGGTCGGCGCGTGGATCTACAACGACCTCAACAACAACATCAACTCGGCTGATGTGGACGACAAGTTGGGCGGCAACCGGCCGGTCAACCTGAGTCCCGGCTCCAAGAACATCATGATCGTCGGTTCCGACAGCCGTGACGGCGCGAACGCCAAGTACGGCAAGGATCTGACCACCATGCAGTCGGACACGCTGATGGTGCTGCACATACCGGCCGACCGTAAGTGGGCCTCGGTGGTGTCCTTCCCGCGTGACTCGTATGTGGAGATACCCAGTTGTGAGAAGGGCGACGGAAGGCCGTCCTCCCCGCACCACTTCAAGATCAACGAGGCGTTCGCGATCGGCGGCAGCAACGGCAAGGTCGGCGAGGCCGCCGCCTGCACCATCAAGACCGTCGAGTCCAACACCGGTCTGCGCATCGACCACTTCATGTCGGTCGACTTCTCCGGGTTCAAGGGCATGGTCGACGCGCTGGAGGGCATAGAGGTCTGCCCGAAGCAGGCCATCCACTCCGAGAAGGCCCGCCTGGACATGGAGGCCGGCTGCCAGACCGTCAAGGGCGAGAAGGCGCTCGGCTACGTCCGCGCCCGCTACGGCGTCGGCGACAACTCCGACATCGGGCGCATCGGCCGCCAGCAGGAGTTCATGGACGCCCTGGCGAAGAAGGCCAAGGCGAAGCTCACCAGCCCGAACGCCATGTACGGCTTCCTGCAGGCGATCACCAAGTCCCTCACGACCGACCCCGACATCGCCGGCATCCAGCCGCTGTACGGACTCGCCGACGAGCTCAAGGGCATCCCGAGCGACCGCCTCAGCTTCCTCACCGTGCCCAACTACGGGCGGGTCGCCGACAACCCGGCCGACAAGGCCAACGTCGTGTGGCAGTACCCGCAGGCGGCCGACCTGTTCACCTCCCTGGCCAAGGACAAGGAGGTCACCAAGCCGCAGTTGGAGGCGGCGAAGAAGAACGTGGTGTACGCCTCCAGCGTGCGCGTCCAGGTCCTCAACGGCACGGGCGTCTCGGGGCGCGCCGCCGCCGTCGCGGAGAAGCTGAAGGAAGCCGGCTACATCGTCACCGGCACGGGCAACGCGCCTCAGACGGTGGCCAAGTCGACCCTGACCTACCCGGCGGGCCTCGACGGCAAGGCCGCCGTCATCGCCTCCAGGCTGCCCAACGTGACGCCCACGGCGGACAGTTCGGCCGCTGCAGGGGTCGTCACCCTCGTCGTCGGGCAGGACTTGAAGGTCGAAGACGTCGCCTGACGATGCAGACCTGACGATGTAGACCTGACGATGTACATGGTCAATCGGACCCGCCGGATGGGGTAAGCTTGATCTTGAGCCGGTCACCAGAAAGAAAAACGGTGAACGACCTCTGCGTTGGTGGTCCAAGGAAAGACGCCCCGCTTCCTGCGGGGAAATGCAGGTGCAAGGCCTGCCCGGCGCTCCATCGAGAATGAGTCCCATCCCGTGTCAGACGGGGTGGGACTCGTTCGTTTGCGCCTTCGCACCGAGGGGGCTCGCGTCCGTCTCTCCGTCGAGGCGTCCCACGTCACGCGCCACCTGAGGCAGCTGGAGAAGTCCGGCTTCGTGGCCCGGATCCCGGACTCGGAGGACCGCAGGGCCCAGCTTGTCCGCCTCACCGAGGCCGGCCGGATCGCCGTGAACCGCATCCGGGACGCGGGCCTGCGGGGCATGCAGGCCGCCCTGTCGGACTGGACCCCGGCCGACCTGCGTCAACTGGGAACGCTCCTCGACCGCCTGGTCGACGACTTCGTGACGCACACGGAGATGTCACTGGCACGAACTGGTCGGTGCCAGCCGCGCGCAGCTCGTCCGTGATCCGTACCAGGCCGTCCACATCGCCCGCCACGAAGCCGTCCGCGAGCCGCAGCATCACGCGCAGATCGAGTTCGACGGCGGCACGGACACCGGCGAAGGTGCGGGCCGACGTGGTGAGCCCGTCGGCCGCCACGTACGTCACCAGTTGGTGCAGGTCTGGTCCAATCTCGTATACGTTCGGAGGGCGTCAGCCCGCGAGACGGCCCCTGGATCCTCCACCTCGCCGACTTGCGTGAGATGCACGTCACACGGTGCGGAATGAGATCCTCCGTGGCTGAAACCTTTCTGCAGCGCCCGCCGCCGCCTGGGCGCACCGATCGAAATCGCGAAAGCGGTTCGACATTTCGCACGCTGAAGCGGACTTAGCTCGCATTGCGGGCCGATCCCTAGATCACATACGAGACAGAATGTTTGACATTGTTGAACTGTGCTCGCCAATGTAAGACTTCTCGTGGTCGGACGCATGCGTTCCGTGACGAAAAAGTCCGGGATCAGAGAGCGGCCGACTTTCCTGCAGAGTCTCAGTGCCGAGACCTGTTCCAGCCCTCCTCGCGCTCATCGCGCCTGTGCATCTCTCGAGAAGCCGCGGCTCACGGCCGCGCGCCGGGGCGTCGGGGAAGGCCGTCACCAAAACGGCATGGGGGAGTCTTTGTCACCGCGCACTCGTCACACCGATGTCCTTGTCGTGGGTTCCGGGCCCGTGGGAGCCGCATTTGCCCGCACGTTGGTGGACTCAGGACGTGAGGTTCTCATGATCGACGCCGGGGCCCAGTTGTCCCCGCGTCCCGGAGAACACCTCAAGAACGCTTACATCTACCAGCACAACACGAACCTCTTCGCATCGATCATCCGGGGTCATCTGCATCTGCTGTCCGTACCCACCAGCGCCAGGGCCGAGCTGTCGGTCGATCCCGCGGCGACGCCTGAGCTGGGATCCAACCGGAGCAGCGCCCGCAACGCCGAGAACCCCGAGCAGGATCCGTACCGTAACCTCCCGGGCGCCGCGGCCTGCTACGCCGTCGGTGGCATGGGGACGCACTGGACGGGCGCCACCCCGCGGCCGCATCCCGAAATGGAGCGGTACAACGGCATCACGAACGCGGAGTGGAACGTTCTCTTCGACGAGGCCGAGCGCCTGCTGCGGGTGAGCGGGCGGGAGTTCGACGCGTCGATTCGGCAGCAGGTGGTCACCGGCGCCCTGAGCCGGGAGTTCTCCGAACTACCGGACGCCTACCCGGTCCAGAGTCTGCCGTTGGCCGCACGACGTCGTCACGACAACCCGCGCATGGTGCAGTGGACCGGGGTGGACGCCATCCTCCGGGCATCTCGCCGACGGGCACGAGCGGTTCCATCTGCTCCCCCAGCACCTGTGCACCAGGCTGGTGCTCGACGGGGACGGCGGCACGATCCAGTACGCCGAGGTGCGGGATCTGAACGAGTCCGAGACGGTACGCGTGGTGGCCAACAAATACGTCGTGGCCGCCGGCGCCGTCCTCACCCCCCAACTGCTGCACGCCTCCGGAATCCGGCCCGAGGCGCTGGGCCGTTACATGACCGAGCACCCGATGGCCTTCTGCCAGGTCGTCCTGCTGAAGGACCTGGTGGAAGGAATCCGCACGGACCGGCGATTCTCCGCTCAGGTCGATGGGCACACCCGGTTGTTCCCCGACGACGAACTCCCGATCCCGGTGGACGACCCGGAGCCCAACGTATGGATCCCGGTGTCGGAGAATCGGCCCTGGCATGCCCAGATCACCCGTGACGCCTTCCACTACGGCGACGTGCCACCCCACGTCGACGGCAGACTCATCGTCGACCTCCGCTGGTTCGGCATCGTCGATCCACGGCCGGACAACCGCATAACGTTCTCCGACACGCGAACCGACGTCATGGGAATGCCCCAGCCCACCTTCGACTTCACCCTCAGCTCCGACGACTCGGCACGTCAACACACCATGATGGCCGAGATGATGCGAGCGGCGACGGCCCTCGGCGGCTTCCTGCCGGGTTCCGAACCCCGGTTCACCGCCCCCGGACTGCCCCTGCACATCGCCGGCACCGTCCGCATGGGCACCGATCCCGCCACGAGCGTTGTGGACGCCAACTCGAAGGTGTGGGGGCTCGACAACCTCTACCTCGGCGGCAACGGCGTCATCCCCACCGGCACCGCGTGCAATCCGACGCTGACCAGCGTCGCCATGGCGCTCAAGGCAGCGCACCACTTGGCGGTCTCGCCCTATCCCCAGCACGCCCGAGGCCCTGCTCTCAGCGAGCCGGTCGCCGCCCAGGTCGGCTGATGCCAGGAGGCCGGTCTCGGCCGGCCTCCCCGGCCCGACCACTCACGCACCAGATCGGACGGCATGAGAATCTCCCTCCTCGCGCTCTCTCTGGGCGCCTTCGGAATCGGCACGACCGAATTCGCCATGATGGGGCTGCTCCCGGACATCGCCAAGGACTTCGACACCACCATTCCAGCAGCCGGCTACCTGATCTCCGCGTACGCCTTCGGCGTCGTGGTGGGCGCGCCGTTGCTGGCTGCCCTGTTCATCCGGGTCTCCTACCGGTCCGCACTGCTCGCCATGATGACGCTGTTCACGGTCGGGCATGCGTGCAGCGCGCTCGCCCCCAACTTCCCCGTGCTGCTGGCGACCCGCTTTTTCACGGCGCTGCAGCACGGTGCCTTCCTCGGGGTGGGAGCGGTCGTTGCAGCCACGCTCGTACCATCCGAGAAGCGTGCCCGGGCGGTGTCGTTCATGTTCGCCGGCCTCACCATCGCAAACATCGTCGGCGTCCCGCTCAGCCCACTGCTCGCCGAGCACCTGGGTTGGCGTTCCACCTTCTGGCTGCTGGCCGGCATCGGCGTGCTCTGTCTGCTGAGCGTCTGGCGCACGATCCCCGATCAGGGGCGCCCCGAGGGCGTCTCGTTCCGGCAGGAGATACGGGCGTTCCGCAACGGTCAGCTATGGCTGGCGCTCGCCACGACCGGACTGGGCTACGGCGGCGTCTTCACCGCCTACAGCTATGTCTCCCCGATCATCACCCACCTCACCGGATCCGGAACCACCGCGGTCGCCATCGTCATGTGCCTGTTCGGCGTCGGGATGACCACGGGAAACCACGTCGGCGGCCGGCTCGCCGACCGAAACCGCCGAGCGGCCCTCACCGGTTCGCTGACCGTCCTGGCACTGGCCCTGCTCACCCTCAGCGCCACAGCGCACAGCCTTACGGCTGCCGCAGCGACCATCCTCCTCATCGGCGCGGCCAGCTCCGCCGCCGTCCCCTCACTCCAGACCTGGGTCATGGATGAGGGCGGCGAGGCAGCGACCCTGACCTCCGCCTCCATTCACTCCGCCTTCAACATCGGCAACGCCGTCGGCGCGGCCCTCGGCGGAGCCGTCATCTCGGCCGGCCTCGGCTACGCCTCCCCCGGATGGGCCGGCGCGCTCATGGCCGCCGGAGCCCTGGGGTGCGCGCTCTGCGCACGTATGAGCCCGGTACGCGTACCTGCCCGCCAGGCGGCGTGAAGCACGCACCGGCATCACCGTCAGACACCAGAGCCATCAGGAGTCAGAGAGTGCAGTCCCAAGCCCCTGCTCACGAGTACCTTGAAGCACTCCTCAAGGAGGAAGCGGAACTCCAGTTCTCCTCCTTCGACAACGCCACCGCTTTCGCCCTCGGCCAGACCGCCGTGGACCGGGCCACCGCCGAGAACCTTCCCGTCGCCGTCCTGATCCGCCGCAACGGCCAGCGGATCTTCCAGGCGTCGCTGCCCGGAACGGGCGCCGACAACGACTCCTGGCTGGACCGCAAGAGCCGGCTGGTGGACCAACTCGCCCATAGCTCGTACTACATGCGCAACCTCGCCGCCGGCAAGGGCAGAACCGTGGCGGAGATGTACCACCTGGACAGCGCCCGCTACGCGGCGGACGGAGGCGCCTTCCCCATCACTCTCGCGGGAACCGGCGTCATCGGCACCATCGCGGTATCCGGACTCGACCAGAAGGAGGACCACTACTTCGCGGTCCGCATGGTGCGAGAGTTCCTGGAACGGACCAAGTGACGGAGCCGGCCCGCGGCGCGGCGCGCCCGTCGCACCGTGGGCCGGCCCCCTCGGAAAGCACCGGAAAGGACGAAGAACGGTGATGATCGAGACGGCCACGCAACCCGGACGCCGGGACGTGCCGAACCAGGATCTGATCATTACGGCGCCGGGCCTGGTGGTGTTGCTCGACGGAGCCGGAGGCCCCAGCGAGGACGGCGGGGGCTGTCGGCACGGGGTCGAGTGGCTCGTACGGCAGTTGGGCGGACGACTGGCCGCACGGGCCCTCACCGACGACAGCCCGCTTTCCGACATCCTGGCCCTGTCGATCGAGGAAGTCGCCGCACTGCACGCGACGACCTGCGACCTCCGGCATCCTGGCACGCCCTCCACGACCGTGGCCATGGCACGCCGTTCAGGTGACCGCGTCGAGCACCTCTCCGTACACGACTCCTCCTTGGTCTTCGCCCACGACGACGGTACGACCGATGTCATCAGCGACCGCAGGGTGGAGGGTCTGCCGGAGCTCCGGGAACTGTGGGCGGACATGAGCGGCTCGCCTCTTGGCTCACCAGCCCATGCCACGGCACGCAGGGCCTACATCGCAGCGGAGCTGGCCTACCGCAATTCCCCGGGAGGGTACTGGGTCGTGGGAGCGGATCCGCGGGCCGCCACCGAGGCCGTCACCGGCAGCGTGACTGTTTCCGGACTGCGTTCCGTATCCGCGTTCAGCGACGGCGTAGCCGACTACGTCGACCTCTATGCACTTGCCTCCTGGCCACAGGTCATCAGGACCCTGGACCGGACGGGGCCGCTCCACCTGATCGGGATCGTCAGGGCGGCCGAACGCCAGGACCCCCGTGGTCGGCGCTGGCCCCGCTTCAAGCAGCACGATGACGCAAGCATCGTGCATTGGAAGTTGGTCGCGTAGTAGGACCGTTGGGTCGAGGGGGGGGGGGGGGGGGGGGGGGGGGGGGGGGGGGGGGGGGGGGGGGGGGGGGGGGGGGGGGGGGGGGGGGGGGGGGGGGGGGGGGCGCGCGCGGGGGGCGGGGGGGGCGGGGGGGCGCCCG